>JAYWAQ010000323.1:0-5272 GCA_043782305.1 Burkholderiales bacterium | reverse complement strand
TGGTTGCGCCTCATCGGCCTTGATGCGCAACCACCCTGTTTACAAAGCCGAGGCGCTGCGCCTCATCGGCCTTGATGCGCTCGGAAAGCAGCGTTAATTCCATCGCTTTTTTCATGCCAATCAGGCGCGGTAAAAAATACGATTGGCCACCATCCGGAGTCAGTCCGATGGCTTTGTAGGCGGTCGCAAAGTATGCGTCGTCGCTGGCAATGGTTAAGTCGCAGCCGATGGCCAGACTCATGCCAAAACCCGCACAGGCGCCGTGCACTTTGGCCACCGTAATCACCTCCATGCGCTGCATGATTTCCACCGCAGAATGAATGAAGTGGATCATGTCGATGAAGTGCTGTTTGCGGTCATTGCCCGAAGTTGCAATTGATTCGCTGAATTCTTTAATGTCACCGCCCGCCATGAAATGCTCGCCAGCGCCCTGCACAATGAGCACGCGAACGGTCGTGTCAGCGGCCGCCTGCTGCATCGTCGCAACGAGCGCCCGAGTCATCGCGCTGTTAAGCGAATTCATTGCCCGTGGACGATTGAGGGTGAGGGTAGACACGCCCGCGAGGGTTGGGTGTGAGGCAAGCAGAATAGGCGCGTCAGAACTCATGCAAAAACCTCGAAGGCGGTGCGAACCGTATTGAAATGGATGTCGACAATGTCGCCAACGTGGTGAGCATAGCCGCCGGCCATGGTGACGGCCACCGGGATGGCACTGTCGCGGGCGAGTTCGAGCACAAAGCGGTCGCGCGTCGCGAGGCCCGCTTTGGTCAGTTTTAACCGACCCAGTCGGTCGCCCTCGTACGGATCGGCCCCGGCGAGATAGATCATGGCGTGAGGCCGAAACTGCGTAACGATGTGCGGCAAACTTTCGCGCAGCGCGTGCAGATAAGACGTATCGTCGCAACCGTCGGGCAATTCAATATCGAGATCGCTGGTTTCTTTACGCACCGGGTAATTGCGTGCCCCGTGCATTGAGAACGTAAACACCGATGCGTCGTTCCTAAAGATGCTCGCCGTGCCGTTGCCTTGATGCACGTCGAGATCGCAGACTAAAACGCGTTGAATGCCATGATCCCGTTGCAAAACGCACGCCGCCACCGCCGCGTCGTTGTAGCAACAAAATCCTTCACCGTGATCGGCAAATGCGTGGTGCGTGCCACCCGCAAGATTGATCGCGCAGCGCTCGGTCAACGCTGTTTTTGCAGCAGCAAGGGTTGCACCGGCAGAACGCCGTGCGCGCTCGGCCATTTGCGGGCTCCACGGAAAGCCGATCTGGCGAATTTCGGCTGCGCAGAGCGTGCCGCTTGACATGCGGTCAACATACGCCGCCTGGTGCACTAGCAGCAAATCGCGGTCTGCGGCGGCGGGTGCTTCTTCGAGCGAATGCGGCGCGTAGGCCTGCACCGCTTCCCGCAGCAACGCGTATTTCTGCATCGGAAAGCGGTGACCCTCAGGAAGCGGCAGGACGAAATGGTCGGTATAAAAAACCCTCAACTCACGCTATCCTTAAACGGCGAGCTTTCGCCAAGCTCCTCAAGGGTGTGGGCCACGCCCACCGTCTCCCGTGCCAAAAAGTCATTAACCGCGTCAGAAAATTTTGCATCAGCCAGCCAATGCGCCGAATGCGTAGCCGTTGGCAGCAAGCCTCGGGCGAGCTTGTGCGCGCCCTGCGCACCACCCTCAAAGCGCTTGAAGCCGTGGGCGATGCACCACTCGATCGGTTGGTAATAACAGGCCTCGAAGTGCAGTGATTTCACAGGTTCCAAAGTGCCCCAATACCGCCCGTAAACGCTCTCGCCACTGGCCACACAGAGTGAAGCACACAGCGGCGATCCATCGCGCTCGCCGATAAACAGCAGCGCTGCATCGTCACAATCGGCGCCCATGTGAGCGAAGAATTCGGGCGACAAATACGGCGTCGACATGTGCGCCCGGTAGGTTCCGTCGTAGCAGCGATAGAAAAACTGCCAGTCCGCTGCACTGATCTGAGCGCCGCGCGAAACGCGCCAGGTCAGCCCCGCCTCGCCCACATAGCGACGATCCTGCTTGATGCGCTTGCGCTTGTCGTGCGTCATCGTGGCAAGCATCGCGTCAAAACTCGCGAAATCCTGATTGTCCCAATGAAATTGCACGCCTTGACGCAGCATCAGTCCGGCTTGTTGCCAGAACCAAGCTTCTCGTTCCGGTGGAAATAAAACATGCAGGCTCGACACGCCGCTTTGCTGCGCAAACGCCATCGCACCTTGCATCAGCTTAAGCTGCGTTTCGTCATCGGCCGCGAGCACGCGCGGCCCGGTGCAGGGGGTAAACGGCACCGCAGCGAGCAGCTTTGGGTAATACTCGCCGCCCGCTCGGCGATACGCATCAGCCCACGCCCAGTCGAAAACGTATTCACCGTATGAATGCGTCTTTAGATACAGCGGGATGGCGCCAACGAGCTTCTGCGTCGCATCGCGAGCAATCAAGTGGCGGGGCCTCCAGCCGGTGCGACCGCCTACACAGCCCGTCGTTTGCAACGCGTGCAGGTAAGCGTGAGAGAGAAAAACATTGCCACTGGCAGAGGTGACCAGGGCATCCCATTCTTGCGGCGATATGGCCGCAAGCGAATCAACAACTTCGATTTGCATGGCTCAATTTTGCCGCAATCAGCGCCGATAGCAGCCTTGCGGCTTAAACACTGCGCTCCAGCGCGCCAATAGTCGCCATATTGCACGATAGCGAAACATGTTGTAGCCGCGTATTACCCGGACTACTTTTATCTGTGTATCGTGCCAATAGCGGTGTTGTAGTCAAACGCCGTCGTTCAATCGTTGCCCATTGCGGACGGAATTGAGTATTCATTTTTGTACGGAGGAAGCGCTAAATGAGAACACGAATACAAGCAACGCTGCGCGTCGTGTTGGCGATTGCGGTTGCGGCCACAGCGATTACCAGCATCGCGCAAACCAGCGTCGCTAATATCGACAAACTGAAGGCAATGAAGGTGTCCGGCACCGATCCGACGTTGCCGTTGGTTGCGCAATCGGGCCCGAACGCGGATGCAATCCGGGCCAATCTTAAACACGTCACTTTGCCACCGGGCTTCAAGATTGAGCTGTACGCAGTGGTGCCCGATGCCCGCCATATGGCGGTGGCCCCATCCACCAACATGCTGTTTGTGGGCACCCGCAAAAGCACTGTGTGGGCGGTCACCAATCGCAACAGCGGGCCGATGGCAACTGAGGTCAAGCCGTTCGCGCCGTCACTCAAGTTTGTGCAACCGAACGGGGTGTGCTGGACTAAAGATGGTTTCTTGATCATGGTTGAGCACAACCGGGTGCTCAATTTCCCAGCAGCCGAATTCTTCTATGAAGGGCCGGATGTCGCTGTTATCGAAGTGGTGCCCGCTGGCAAACTGATTCCGGTGGAAGAGGAATCTTTCAACCATGGAGCGCGCGTGTGTCGCGTCGGCAAAGACGGCATGGTCTACATCTCTTTGGGTCAGCCGCACAACGTTCAGCCGCGCGACAAGCTTGCTCTGTATGACCAAGTGGGCATCGGAGGCATAGTGCGCATGAACCCGTTTGACGGCAGCAAGCGCGAAGTTTACGCACGCGGCATCCGTAACTCCGTGGGCCATGACTTCAACCCGAAAGATGGCACGTTATGGTTTACCGACAACCAGACCGACGGCATGGGGGACGACATTCCTGCAGGCGAAATCAATCGCATCACCAAGGCGGGCCAACACTTTGGCTATCCGTTTAAGCAAGGCGACACTCGCATCACTGAAAACGGCTACGACAAAGATCCGTTGCCCGCCAACATGACTGAGCCGCAGGTCAAAACGATTGCTCACGCGGCCGATCTTGGCATGGCGTTCTACACCGGCAAAAAGTTTCCGTCGAAGTATCAGGGTGGTTTTTTCTCTGCCCAACATGGTTCGTGGAATCGCACCACGCCCGTGGGTGCTGTGCTGCTCTACACATCAATCAAGGCTGATGGAACAGCTGGCGTGACCGAGACCTTTGCATCCGGGTTCTTGAACGCTGAAACCAACCAATACCGTGGCCGTCCGGTCGATGTGGCCAATCTGCCCGATGGTTCGATTCTGGTGTCCGACGATTTCGCCGGGGCACTGTATCGCATCAGCTACGACGGTAAATAGTGGTGTGTTGAAAAAAGAGGTGGACGCAATGCGTCCACATTTTTGCCGTCACCCGCAACACTTTTTGGGAAGGTGAATTGGTGCGATCATTCCTCATAGCGGCCAGTGTGCTGTGCGCCATTGGCGCGTCGCGCATCGCGTTGGCCAATACGGCAGGCAAGGCTAAAGCCGCCGCCGTGTGCAACGTCTGCCACGGACCCACGGGGCTCAGTCAAATGCCCGGCGCGCCCCACTTAGCGGGGCAACCCGAGATGTATGTGCGCGAACAATTGCGCGCGTACCGCAGCGGAAAGCGACAAAATGAAATCATGACCATCATCGCCAAACCGCTCACTGATGACGAAATTTCCGACTTGTCGTCTTGGTATTCATCCATTGAAATTCAGGCCACCGTCAAATGACGGTCCCTACGTAGGTAGCCGCTTAACACCCCCCACCGCTGCTTCTGGAATAGCCTTCGTCATGTGAAATATCGCGAGCTGCCAGCCCGCAAATTGCGCATCAGAAAAAGATAGAGAGGAAGGACGCTTACGTTTCTTAGTAAAAAAGGAGTGACATTTATGCGAACCATCGCCATTGCGAATGCGACGATTACCTTGGGCGGCTGTGAGGAGCCCGAAGGCCAGGTTGTTAAACAAAATCTTCCCCTTACGCGCCGCGATTTCCTCAAAGGATCGGGCGTGTTGATGGGGGTGTTGGTGGCGGGCACCACGATTGCCTCGTTGGCCCCGTCACCTGTGTGGGCGGTGGAATTGAAAGCGTTGTCGCAGGCCGAAGGCACGACACTGATGCGCTTTGGCCGCGTGCTGTTTCCGCACACCAAATTGCCTGATGCGGTGTATGCGCTGCTGGCCAAAGACCTTGATGGCGCAGCGGCGAAAACCGCCGAACTCAAAGCCGGAATCGCCGCGCTCGACAAAGCCTGCGACGGTAGTTTCGTCAACGCTTCCGAAGCCAAAAAAGAAGCCGCCGTGAAGGCCATTGAAGGCACGCCGTTTTTCAACACCGTGCGCGGCCAATGCATCACCTCGCTCTACGACAATGACATGGCCTACGCAGCCTTGGGATACCCCGGCGCGTCGTGGGATAAGGGTGGCTACATCACCCGCGGATTTCAGGATTTGA
>JAYWAQ010000322.1:0-1868 GCA_043782305.1 Burkholderiales bacterium | reverse complement strand
ACGCCGGGCGAAAACGAGGGTTACTGGATATCCCAAATGCTCTGGATGCCTGTGCCTTTCGGTGCCCAGAACCAGTGGCAGGCTTATCGGGTTCCGTTCAAGGGCACCGATTTCATGACGAAATGGGATGAGTATTTGAAGGTGGCCAACGGCGAATGGCCGCCGGGCATTCTCAACCACTTCGCCGATCTCTACTACCTGCGCTCCGGTCGTGATGTTGGCGAATACGTGCACTGGGATTTCTGCAATCAGGCGGGGATTAACGCTGCGGCGATTCTGCTGGGCAACGCGCATCGACCGCGTGAGGCATTGTCGACTAACAATCCTTACAAGACATCGCGCACCATGAACGGCTTTGTCAATCTCGGCCCTGGGTACACGCAAAACGCGATGGGTGTCGTCTGTGATCTGGCGCTCAATGCATGCTGGAATGAGAAGTGGATCAGGCACCGCGCGCTGCGACCTGAGGATTACGGCGCATTGGTGGATCGCGCTGTGCGCGGCGAGTCGACCGCAGTACATCCGCTGATCGTCAAGTCCGACGCGCTCCGTCGCGTGCGCGAAAAATTTGGCTCGGCGCTGCTGCCGCAAGCTTTCCCCGAGGGCTGTCCGGCGCACCCCTCGTATCCGTCCGGCCATGCCACCATTTCCGGAGCGTGCGTGACGGTGCTCAAAGCGATGTTCGATCAAAAACGCAAGCTGCGTTTTCCGATGCAACCCACCCGTGACGGCAAGGACTGGGAAAGCTTCAGTCCCAACCAGCCGCCGCCGAGCGTGGGCGGCGAACTCAATAAACTCGCGATGAACGTCGCGATGGGCCGTAACTTCGCAGGCATCCACTGGCGCAGCGACGCCTGGCAAGGCTTGTTGCTGGGTGAGAGCGTCGCCAAGGCCTGGCTCAAAGCCGAAAAAGCAAAATCGATTGAAGGTCAGCAAGGTTGGCTGAAACCATTCGAATTCACCGGATTTGCGGGCGATAAAGTCGTCGTGTAGGCGACCGATACGGCCATCAGCTTTTCTGCTAATCGCACCGCTGCATATGGGCTAGAAGGCCGTTGTGAATTAAGTCGATAATGGCGCTTTTGCAGCGCTATCCTGCCTTAAATAGCCAATCCAGCAAAAAGCTGATAGCTCCAATTCACCCAACAGTGCGCTACTTTGGCTTGGTCTCAGTGGGTGCAATCTGGCAAACACCGCTATGACAGCCCTTCGACGCCGCCAACGCCTTGCGAGCCGCTCGTGCATGCAATCGATGCAACACCCATGTCATGCCGTCCATCGCGCCGAGCTTCGACAGCCACATGCGGTTCCTGGCACTCCACGGATAGACAATCCTCCACATCGGCTGCAATCGTTTATTGCCCCACAAACTGGCAATCGACGCGAAACCTGTGGCGTGATACGCGGCGGCGAATACTGGCGCGCCGATTAGCCACGCGCCCGATGCATCGCGCGCGTGAATCAGCGCCATCATAGCCTCACGCGCGTGGCCTTCCACCGGCGCGAAGTTTGCGGCTGAGCAATCGACGACGCGCAATTGCTGTTGATCGTCAAACTGGGTGAGCAGCGCAATTTCGCGCGTGCATAACGGGCACGAGCCGTCGAAGTAAATGGTCAGTGGATATTGCACGGCATTCATCGGGTGTCCTTAAGCTTTTGTAGCGCGAGATAGAACGAGGCGATGTGCAAGCCTTGTGAAAACTGACCGTCTGCGATCATCGCTACAACCTCGTCGGCGCTTGCGTCGCTGCACAGCAAATCTTCTGTTTCATCGAGTTTCTGCCCGGCAATGCGCGTCAACCCGCGCGCCAGAAACACATGCACGCGATTGGTTTGCCGCGCGGGATTGACATAGAACGACGTAATCG
>JAYWAQ010000321.1:0-5278 GCA_043782305.1 Burkholderiales bacterium | reverse complement strand
CGATGCCGCGCTTTTTGAGCGCTTCAACCATCTGGTCACTCTCGGCTTTAACGACGCGGGGATCTTTTGCGCCCTGCGCGATAAAGAGCGGCGTCTTGATCTTGTCGGCGTTCAGCGCTGGCGAGGTGAGGGTCAACTGCGCTTTGTCTTTCTCGGCATCGCCCACCATTTCGGTCATCATCTCGAGGAAAGGTTTCCAGTACGGCGGGATCGTTTTCATGAAGCTGAACATGTTCGATACGCCGACATAATCGACCGCTGCGGCGTACAAATCAGGCGTTTTCGTGATGCCCATCAGCGTGGCGTAACCGCCGTAGCTCGCGCCATAAATCGCGATGCGTTTCGGGTCGGCGATGCCTTCCTTCACCAGCCAATCAACGCCGTCGGTAATGTCGTCCTGCATCGCGAGGCCCCATTGCTTGAACGATGCTTCGAGGAATTTGCGGCCGAAACCGGTCGAGCCGCGGAAATTCATCTGCAATACGGCATAGCCACGGTTCGCGAGAAACTGAATCTCCCGGTTGTAACCCCATTGGTCGCGCGCCCAGGGGCCGCCGTGCGGATTGATGATGACCGGCAGATTTTTCGCCGCCACACCCTTCGGCAGTGTGAGATAACCGCGAATCACGAGGCCATCGCGCGCTGTGTATTTGACCGGCTTCATCTCGGCCATATCAGCCTCGGCAATCGCCGGATTGATGTCGGCGAGCTTGGTCAATTTATCCGCTTTAACGTCGTACAGATAGCGTGCGCCTGGCGTGCGATCGTTGTAGGCTGCGACGATCAGCACTTGCTCGTCCTTTGTTCCACCGCCTGCGCCAATTTCATAGCTGCCGAGCTTGGCCTTTAGCGATTTGTAAATGCGCTCGGATTCCTTGTCGAAAAACACCGGCACTGCCTTGTCAACATCCACCACGGTATAGGTGTAGACCTTTCTCGCGCGCGACCAAGCGAGCGAGGACACATCGACCTCGGGGTGTTCGTAAATCAGCTTGCCTTCTTTTGCCGTCTTCGGGTCAAACTCGAACAGCGCCGACTTGTCGCGACCCCGGTTCGACGAGACATACATCAGCGCGTTGTCTGCCGTCCAACCGACCGGAGCGACGCCTTCGCGGAAGTTGGTAGTGAGGAGCGGTTTGAAGGCGTCGGCTTCGGTGTCGCGATAGAAGAGCGACGTGTTCACGCCATCGGCAGAAATCGCCGCGCGAATTTTCCCGGCGTGGTCGGTGACCCACCCCGTGAAATTGCCCGGATTTTGCGCGGCCAGCTTTTCTTCGCCAGTCTTGATGTTGATGCGGTACACATCAAAAACCTTCTTGTCTCGCTTGTTATGCGTGACTAGGATGTGATCATCGTCGTCTTCCAGTGCGTCAAGAATGCTCGCCTGCACGCCCTCGTGCGGCGTCAAATCCTTGACCGTGCCGGTCGTCACATCCACGGCAACCACGTGATAGTTCTCATCGCCGCCAAAGTCCTTGACGTAGAGCGCCTGCGTCGCCGTTTTCAAAAAATAGCCCGCAATATCGCGCGCCGTTTCGCTGGTGACGCGCTTGATGCCTTCCTTCGTACCGACTTTTTCGATCGGCTGTACGAAGATATTCATGCGCGTTTCGTACGGCTGCATGAAGCCAAGCGTTTTGCCGTCCGGCGAAATCCGGAAGTTCGTCTGCTCCGGCTTTTTGAAGAAATCGCGCAGCGGGTACTGCTTCGCGGGTTGTGCCTGCGCGGTGACGGCGCTTGCGGCCATGAGGCTCGCGCTGGTAAGCGCTAACAGCCAACGGGTGAATTTCATGAAATCAACCTCTAAGTTTTTGAAACAACAGCAAATCTAGGATATCGGCATCGTCGCCTCCAGAGCGCTGCGATGAATTGGCGGGACGGGGGTATGAGTTGCGGTCGCCGGTCGGATTCGGCACGCTTTGTGACCAGACAAGCTAACGGCTTCATGCTGTAACAGCTGTTCTATCAGGGATACACGACATATTTGCTAATTGTCGACTTAAGCCATTTCGCCCAGTTAGCCCGCGTAAAGTAATCATTACAGACCAAAGCTGATTAAAATTTTCATACCCTTGCTTGAAATAGGGGAACCCACCCCTAACTATCCGCTAACACCTTGTTTTAGCAAGCGCTTTTAAGAAAAATATGGCTACGCCTGACGAACAAAACACGCCGCATCCAGAAATCTCGGTCGATCCACTCGACTCCTTCAAACCTGTCACCTCCGACGACACCGTCTGGCTGTCGGACGAGCAGAAGTTTGCCGCCGCCCAAAACGAAATCGCCGCGCTCAAGGAGCAGCTGAAAGATCAGCAACTGCGCTCGTTGGCCGAGCAGGAAAACCTGCGCAAACGCAACTCGCAGGAAATGCAGTCGGCGCGCGAATTTGCGGCAAAAGACTTCGCGTTTTCGCTGCTGGCCGTGAAAGACACGCTGGAAATGGTGCTCAAGGACGAGCAGAGCACGACGCAGCAAATCAAGATGGGCGTTGACATGACACTCAAAAATCTGGCCAGCGCCTTCGAGCGCGCCAAGGTGAAAGAGGTCAAGGCTGACAAGGCCAAGTTCGACCCGAACCTGCATCAGGCCATCTCGCAAATCGAATCGACGGAAACGCCCGGCACGGTGTTGCAGGTCTTCCAAAAGGGCTACACGATGGCCGAGCGCGTGTTGCGTCCGGCCATGGTCGCGGTGGCCAAGGCGCCAGAGCTTGATTCAGGTCAAACATCGAATGCGACGTCCCCGCCACCCGTTGAACCGCAGGTTTAGCCCCCCAAATAGCTTTCATCTGAGCGTGAGCGCATCGTGCCCACGCAAACAAAAAATAAAAGGAAATCAATCATGAGCAAAATTATTGGTATCGATCTGGGCACGACCAACTCGTGCGTCGCGGTCATCGAAGGCGGCCAGCCCAAAGTCATCGAAAATTCTGAGGGTGCACGCACCACCCCAAGCACCGTCGCCTACATGGAAGACGGCGAGATCACCGTTGGCGCACCGGCAAAACGTCAGGCTGTGACCAACCCGAAAGCCACGATCTACGCGGTCAAGCGCCTGATCGGTCGTCGCTTCGAAGAAAAGGAAGTGCAGAAGGACATCAGCCTGATGCCGTACGCCATCGTCAAAAACGACAACGGCGACGCCTGGGTCGAAGTGCGCGGCAAGAAGCTTTCGCCACCGGCTGTATCCGCAGAAATCCTGCGCAAAATGAAAAAAACGGCCGAGGACTATCTCGGCCATGAAGTCACCGAGGCGGTGATCACGGTGCCCGCGTATTTCAACGACAGCCAGCGACAGGCCACGAAAGACGCTGGCCGCATCGCGGGTCTTGACGTGAAGCGCATCATCAACGAACCGACCGCAGCCGCGCTCGCGTTCGGTATCGACAAAGTCAAAAAAGACGGCAAATTTGCTGTGTATGACCTCGGCGGCGGCACGTTTGACATCTCGATCATCGAGATCGCTGACGTGGACGGCGAGAAGCAGTTTGAAGTGCTCGCGACCAACGGCGACACCTTCCTCGGCGGCGAAGACTTCGACCAGTTGCTTGTTGACTACCTCTGTGACGAATTCAAAAAGCAGAGCGGCATTGACCTGACCAAAGACCCGATTGCGCTGCAACGGATCAAGGCAGCGGCAGAGCGCGCGAAGATCGAATTGTCGTCAAGCCAGCAATCTGAGATCAACGAGCCGTACATCGCCATGGACGCGACCGGCCCGAAACATCTGGCGCTCAAAGTTACGCGTTCCAAACTTGAATCGCTGGTGGAAACACTCATCACGAAAACGATTGAGCCCTGCCGCGTCTGTCTGAAAGATGCAGGACTCACCGTCGACAAAATCGATGACGTGATTCTGGTCGGCGGTCAGACGCGCATGCCGAAAGTGATCGAAGCGGTGAAAGCCTTCTTTGGCAAAGAGCCGCGCAAGGACGTGAACCCCGATGAGGCCGTGGCCGTCGGTGCCGCGATTCAGGGCAGCGTGCTGTCCGGTGATCGCACCGACGTGTTGCTGCTTGACGTGACACCGTTGTCGCTCGGCATCGAAACGCTCGGCGGCGTGATGACCAAACTCATCAAGAAAAACACCACGATTCCTACCAAGGCGTCGCAAGTGTTCTCGACCGCTGACGACAACCAGTCGGCTGTGACGATTCACGTGCTGCAGGGCGAGCGCGAAGTGTCCGCAGGCAACAAGAGCCTCGGCCAGTTCAACCTCGAAGGCATCCCGCCGTCAATGCGCGGCCAGCCGCAAATCGAAGTGCAGTTTGACATCGACGCCAACGGCATCCTGCATGTCAGCGCCAAAGACAAAGGCACCGGCAAGGAAAACAAGATCACCATCAAGGCCAACTCTGGTTTGAGTGAGGACGAGATCCAGCGCATGGTGAACGACGCCAAGGCGAACGAAGCCGAGGACAAAAAGCGTCTCGAAGAAGTGCAGTCAAGAAACAACCTCGACACGCTCGCCCACAGCGTGAAGAAGAGCCTCGGTGAATACGGCGACAAGATTGATGCCGCAGAAAAGGCAAGCATCGAATCAGCGCTCAAAGAAGCCGAAGAGCTCCTGAAAGATCAAACCGCCAGCAAAGAAGCGCTCGACGCCAAACTCGAATCCCTGTCCACCGTCTCGCAGAAATTGGGCGAGAAGATGTACGCGGCGGCGCAGGCTGAGCAGGCGGCGGCGGGTGCGGCGGCAGGTGCGGCGGGTGGCGGCGGTGAATCAGCGGGTGCGGCGGGCGCAGGCGGTGGCAAACCCGGCGACGACGCCAAGGTCGTCGACGCGGACTTCACGGAAGTGAAAGACGAGAAAAAGAAGTAAGCGGAATGAAATCGGGCTCCTTGTGGAGCCCGAGTTTTTTGGACGAATAGATGAAGAAATTCTCGGTTTCCTTATGGGCGATTGCCGCCGGTGGTTACATTCTTAGCGCGACAGTACTGATCGCAATCTCCACCGCTGAAGTTAGCCGCGCGCAAAATCCAGCAGTTGTCGCAACAGTGCTTACTGTTGCTGCCGCTGTCCTAACTGCACTCATCGCTTTTGCTGGAACTACATATGCGAAGGTGTTAGAGCAGAGAGCAGCAACCATCAAATCACACCGCGACAAGAAAGCCGAGTTCTACGACAAACTTGTTGGGTTGGTTATGGACTACGTCGTGGCAGAGAAGACCAATCGTTCGGTCAGCGCCAAAGATACGATGAAACGCGGTTACGAGTTCAATCGCGGCGCAGTCATTTGGGCGTCAGATGAAGTCATTAGGAAGTGGGCCGCATTCCG
>JAYWAQ010000320.1:0-1874 GCA_043782305.1 Burkholderiales bacterium | reverse complement strand
TTGAATTGATGGCGCACTTGGGCGTCGCCTCGCCCAAGGTGGCTGTTGTCGCAGCCGTTGAGACGGTGCAGCCTTCCATCAGTGCCACGGTTGACGCGCGAACGCTTGCCGATTGGGGGCGTGCCGGTCGCTTTGGCGCGGCAATCGTCGATGGTCCACTTGGTTTCGACAACGCGATCTCCGCGCAAGCCGCAGCGACCAAGGGGATTACGTCTGCCGTAGCGGGCGACCCGGATATTTTGTTGGTGCCCGAGCTCAACGCCGGAAATATGCTCTACAAGAGCTTCATCTACATCGGTGGCGGCGAATGTGCAGGCATCGTTCAGGGAGCATTGGTGCCGATTGTGCTGACCAGTCGCGCAGACTCGCTCTTCAGTCGGGTCGCCTCATGCGCTCTGGCGCGGGTTACGTTGAGCTAATCGGCGTGAGCGGTGACACCAAACAACTTTGGCGTGAAAAGACCGTAGATAAGGGGCTACAGCCGATATTTACGAATGTCGACTATGGAATAAATTCCGCATTAGCCCTTTTAAAATGGTCATTGCAGCAAAAAGCTATATATGTTTCGGGCTTGGTCACAGACAGCCAACATCGGGTTATCAGGTCAATCAATTTCATCGCTACAGCAGACGGCAGCGCGCCGATTTGCTAAACTTTCAGGGTTTTCCATACGGACCGAAGTTGTTTTAAAGGTTGCAGTGCAGCATGGAAGCTAGGACACTTGAATGGCGGCGGCGGTTCGCGACGGACCGCAGGCATAGAATTTTTGCTTTCACGATCATCGCCGCTCTTTCGGTTTCATTCGCGTTGTTCTGGTTGTTGTTTGCAGGGGTATGGGTCATTCTTCCCTTTACTGCGACTGAACTGGCGTGTGTTGCTGCGGCGTTTTGGTGGATTGAGCAGACGTCGGAAGATAGTGATCGGGTGGAATTTACCGACCATGGGGTGAACGTCATTCGGGTGCGCAGACGTCGGGCTGCGCAGTTTGTCTTTACCCGCAATTGGTTGGCGATTGAACTCGCAGCGAACGCTGGTCGCGGGCCTTCGGGTGTTCGACTCCGGCAATCGGGACGGACGGTCGCTCTGGTGGAATTTTTGTCAGTGCCGGAGCAAATTCGGGCATTGAGTGAACTGCGTCATGCGCTTTCAGTGCGTTAGTCGTGATGATTGAAATGGGAAAAGTTGTTGTGCGTAACTGGATTGAGCAAAAGAATATGTCAAAGCTTTCTGCGCGCAGCGTCGCGCCAGCGTTCACGTCGTTAGCCGCACGTGCGGCTCGGTTGGGGGCAATGGTCACATTACTGCCAGCGGTTGCTTTTGCTGACTGGCGAATGAATCTGAAGCCAGCGAACTCGTCGGTTGCGCAGCAGATGTTTGATCTGCACACGCTGATTACCGTCATCTGTGTCGTCATCTTCGTCGGCGTGTTTGGCGTCATGTTTTATTCGCTCTACGCACATCGCAAGAGCAAGGGGCACAAAGCCGCCCAGTTTCACGAGAGTGCGACCGTTGAAGCGCTGTGGACCATCATCCCGTTTTTCATCCTGCTGGCGATGGCCTTTCCCGCGACTAAGGCCATCCTCGACATGCGCGACAGTTCCGCGCCCGAGATGACAATCAAGGTGACGGGCTACCAGTGGAAGTGGGGCTATGACTACATCCATGATGGCTTCGGCTACGTTTCAACGCTGTCAACTCCGCTTGCACAAATTAAAAATTCGGAAGCCAAGGGCGAGAACTATCTGCTCGAAGTCGACAACCCGCTGGTGGTTCCAGTCGGCAAGAAAATTCGCCTGTTGCTGACGGCAAATGACGTGATCCACTCATGGTGGGTACAGGCCCTGGGCGTGAAGCAGGACGCCGTTCCGGGCTTT
>JAYWAQ010000319.1:0-1875 GCA_043782305.1 Burkholderiales bacterium | reverse complement strand
AAACGTTGCCTTCGACGACGTAATCCAGCACGCGCTCCATCATTGGACGCGCGGTCAACAATTGCACGCGAACGCCATTGCCGGTTCCAGCCTGTTCGAGCAGTCGGAGCTCGGCTGGTGAAACCGCCTGCCCGTCGTAGTCACCCCGCGTACATTGTCGTTGGGTGATCGCCTGAAACAATGATGAGGCTTGCGGCTTTGTATCCACCAGCTTCACTTCGATGCGTCCTGCTCCAGTTGGGTCGAATCGCGCATCAGCCTGAAGCCCATTCGCCAGTGCGGCCTGAACCAGATTTTCGGTCGCGCATCCCAATGAGACAAACATATGATGATCGTCCGGGTCAACGGCCGGGCAGCGCCGCGAAGCGTCGGGCGTGATGATGATTGATTTTTCGAACACCTGAAACTTCCAGCACTGAGTGTTGTGACTCGACGGGGCAAGCGTCGCGTACCGGATCAGCTCGCGCATCAATTGAGGCCTGTCGTTCGTGCCCGTCGTCATTCGACTTCGCAGCAGACGTGCAGCGTCTTGCTCGCTGGCGCTCGACGTGCATGCCGCAAGCGTCGGCATTAAAACCGCGCCAGAGCAAATACCTAGCAGCACACTTCTTCGACTCGTCATGGGCGCGCCTTAGTGAAAATTCAAGAATCAGAGGATACGTGCCGAAAACTAGTCGGTCTGTGTGCTGCTGCACACAACGCAAAGCTGGATTTTCGGCAACCTCGCTATTGACATTCGTTGATAGACGGAGCGTGACAGCCTTACCGCGCCCATACCAATCGTTCCAGGCGGCACTTTCAGCCCCACTGTTAATAAGGACGCTAGTGCTTCGTATCGAGAAACGATGCTCGCTCGCGACCCGCTTCGTCTGTGCGCTGTCGAACGGACTGTCATTCCACAGCGTGCAACACTACGCAAATATTTCGACCATCAACCGTAGAGGAACATCATGAAGGCAATACGCATCCACGACTATGGCGACGGTACGGTACTGCGTTATGAAGACGCACCGATACCCACCTGCGCATCAGACGAAGTGCTGATCCGGGTGATCGGCAGCTCCGTGAACCCTGTCGACTGGAAAATTCGTGAGGGACACATGCAGAGCATGCTGAAGTACACCATGCCGTTCATCCCCGGTTGGGACGTTTCGGGGGTGGTGCATGCGATAGGCACCGAGGCCAAACGATTCGCGATAGGCGATGCGGTTTTTTCGCGACCCGACATAGCAAGGAACGGCACTTACGCTGAGTTTGTGACAGTACGAGAAACCGACGTCGCGAAGAAGCCGCATACCGTGTCACACATTGAAGCCGGAGTGCTGCCTTTGGCCGGCATCACCGCATGGGAAGCGTTAGTCACCACCGGCCAGATTTCGGCGGGACAGCGCGTGCTCATCCATGCGGCCGCTGGCGGCGTAGGTTCACTGGCAGTGCAGATCGCGAAGTCGTACGGTGCACACGTTATCGCCACTGCATCCGGCAAGCATCGGTCACTGGTGGAATCACTCGGCGCAGATGAGTTCATCGACTATAGAACTCAGCGGCTCGAAAGTGCAGCGAGTAACGTTGATCTGGTGTTTGACACGATGGGCGGAGACACGCAAGAAGCATCGTGGCAAGTGATGACACCCGGTGGTATGCTGGTTTCCATCGCCAGCGATCCCACGGCAGGCGCAGGGCGTCACCCTGGAATGCGCGGCAAATTTCTGTTTATCCAGCCCAACGCGCCGGTGCTTGATCAATTGGCAGCGATGGTGGACAGCGGTAAGCTGCGACCTCTCATCTGTGCAGAGTTCGCACTGCAGGACATTGCAAAAGCTCACGCGCTGTCCGAGACCGGTCATGCGGTGGGCAAGATTGCGATTTACGTGG
>JAYWAQ010000318.1:0-1875 GCA_043782305.1 Burkholderiales bacterium | reverse complement strand
GCAGGCGCGTACAACGCGTACCAGCTCGACGCCTCAAAGTCTTTCATGCCCAGCGCTTCGCCCACCGTCGGCACGTCGGGATAATCGGCGAGACGCTGCGACGTGGTTACCGCAAGCATTTTTAGGCGACCGCTTTTCACGAACGGTGTGCTGGTCAACAAGGTGTCGAACATCAACTGCACCTGACCGGCCACCACGTCGGCAATCGCCGGGCCTGAGCCTTTGTAGGGCACATGGGTCATCACGGTGCCGGTGCGGTATTTGAAATATTCGGGAACCAGATGCGATGAGCCACCGTTGCCCGCGGACGCGAAATTGACCTTGCCGGGATTGGCTTTGAGATAAGTCACCAGCTCAGAATGGTCTGCACCGGCAGCACGCTGGTGTTGGCGACGACGACGATGGGCACCGTCACGACCAGCGACACCGGGGCGAAGTCCTTGTTGGCGTCGTACGGAATTTTTTCGTGCAGACGCGGGTTGATGCCCATGGTGCCGATACTTGCCATCATCAGCGTGTAGCCGTCAGCGGGGGATTTGGCCGCTTCGGTGACACCGATAAAGCCGTGCGCACCGGCTTTGTTGTCGACGATCACGGGCGTCTTCAGCGATTCGCCAATAGCCTGCCCGACCACGCGTGCTGTGATGTCGGTCGGACCGCCCGCAGGGAACGGCACGATGATGCGGATCGGTTTGTTCGGCCATTGCGCGTGAGCAGATTGCACTGTGCTTGCGATGGCCAGCGCGGCAGCGATGCACGTGATGATTGAGAGTTTCATACATTTCCTCCAGCAATTATTTTTTTCTGTGACAGCGATTCGATTTGCGTTGCGTCGTAACCCAACTCTCGCAGCAGCTCATGGGTGTGTTCACCGAGTCTCGGTGGGTGCAGCCGCACACCGGGACGCTGGTCATCAAGCATCAGCGGCAGCAGCACGGTTTGCACCGAACGCCCGTCGGGCAGATTCATGGGCGCGAGGCCTCCGGTTTCGTTGAGATGCGGATCGCCAAACAATGATTCCGGCCGCGTGATGGGCGCGAACGGCAACCCGTGATGCTCGAACACGGCTGACAGATCGGCCGCTGATTTTTCCGCCATGCGTTCACGCAAAATCGGCATCATCCAGTCACGCGCCCGAACGCGATCATTGTTGGTGGCGAGCCTCGTGTCTGCTTTGAGATCGGCGTAGCCAAAGGCGTCGCAAAAGATCGCCCACTGTGTGTCGCTGACGACCGCGAGAAAAATCTGCTCGCCGTTTTTGACCGTAAACACGTCGTACACCGCCCATGCCGAGATGCGCGACGGCATCGGCGCGGCGGGCGTGCCAGTGACCGCAAACTGCATCATGTGCTGCGCCACGAGAAACACATTGTTTTCAAATAACGCGCTCTGTACTTCCTGCCCTCTGCCGGTCTTTTCGCGCGCCGCTAGCGCGGCCATGGCACCAATCGCGCCGAACATGCCGCCCATGATGTCGTTGACGCTGGTGCCCGCGCGCAATGGGTCGCCTTCGCGCCCGGTCATGTAGGCGAGACCGCCCATCATCTGCACCACTTCATCAAGCGCGGTGCGATGGTCGTACGGGCCGGGCAAAAAGCCCTTGTGGCTGACGTAGATCAGGCGCGGATCGAGTTTTGACAACGAGGTGTAATCGAGCCCCAGCTTTTTCATCGTTCCCGGCTTGAAGTTCTCGCTCACGATGTCTGCCGTCGCAATGAGTTTGAGCGCAATTTCGCGACCTTCCGCCGATTGCAGATCAAGTGCGATGCTCTTTTTGTTGCGATTGAACATCGGGAAAAAGCCCGCGCCGGAGCCAAGCAGTTTGCGCGTGTTGTCACCGGCAATTGGCTCCACCTTGATGACCTCAGCCCCCAG
>JAYWAQ010000317.1:0-1876 GCA_043782305.1 Burkholderiales bacterium | reverse complement strand
GCACTTGAGCGTGAAGACGGTGAGCACGCACAAAGTTACCGTGCAAAAGCGCCTCGGCGCAAACTCGGTGGTCGATCTTGTGCGCTATGCGGTGCACCATCATCTGGTGCCTGCGGACGAGTGACTTTCGATTAGTCTGAAACATCAGCTTTTCGCTGAAAGCCCGGATTCAAATGGGCTAGAACGAAATAAGCGTAATTGTCGACTTGTCACGTGGCGTCGCTCTAGACCGTATTAAGCAGTCGTTTCACCAGAAAAGCTGATAGATCACTTGCAGCCTAGACTGAACATTTCGCTCGCTGATCGCCGCGAGCCTCGCTAGCATTTTGATCTGCCTTCCTTTCCTGCGCGCCTGACGGTGCGTCAAGCCATGACTTCCAACCAACGCATGTTCCGCGCGCTCGTCGCCGTCGCCATTATTTTGGGCATCGCCATGGGCACGCGAAACGCGTTCTCGGGCCTGTTCCTGCAGCCGATTTCGGCCGACATGAAATGGGGGCGCGAAGTGTTTTCGCTCGCCATCGCGCTGCAAAACCTCGTCTGGGGCGCATCGCAGCCCTTCATCGGATACATCGCAGACCGCTACGGAGCAAAACGCGTGCTCATGGTCGGCGCGGTGCTCTACACCGCAGGTCTTACATGGACCGCCTTCCTCTCAAACACCTTCACGCTGGCGCTCTCCGGAGGCATCCTGATGGGCGTCGCGATCGCCTGCACCACGTATTCGGTGGCGTACAGCGTGCTCGGCAAAATGGTGCCGCCCGAGCGCCGTGCCTGGGCGTTCGGCATCAGCGCCGCTGCGGGTTCGTTCGGCCAGTTTCTCCTGATCCCCGTCGGTCAATGGTTCATCAGCCACAACGGCTGGTCGTTTTCGCTGGTCGGCCTTGCCGTGATCACCGCCGCCATCGCGCCGCTCGGCTGGTATTTCGCCAAACTTGGCGACGAAGGCAAGTTGCCGCAACTGGTCAGCAACGTGCGTCAAGCGACCGCTGGTGAGGCGCTGCGCACCGCGTTCGCCGACCGCAGTTTCTCGCTGTTAACGCTCGGCTATTTCGTTTGCGGCTTTCAGGTCGTCTTCATCGGCGCACACCTTACGCCCTATCTGCTCGACAAAGGCATCGAAGCCCGTGTCGGCGTCACCGCGTTGGCGCTGGTTGGCCTGTTCAACTGTTTCGGCACCTACCTCGCGGGCGTAGTCGCAGGCAAGAAGCCAAAACGCTACGTGCTCTCTTTCATTTACTTCATGCGATCAGTGGTGATCGGCGTGTTTTTGTTGATGCCGCTGAGCGAGTGGAGCGTGTACGCCTTCGCAGCGGCGATCGGCTTCCTGTGGTTATCGACCGTTCCGCCAACGAACGCCATCGTGGCGCAGGTGTACGGCGTCCGCTACCTAGGCATGCTCGGCGGGATTGTGTTCTTCTCGCACCAGATTGGTAGCTTCCTCGGGGCCTGGTTGGGTGGCAAGATTTACGATGCGACGGGTAACTACAACACAGTGTGGATGTTGACCATAGGGCTGGGAATCTTTGCCGGGTTAATTCATCTGCCGATCGATGAGAGGGCGCTGGAGAGCCGGACGCCAGCGTTGGCTTAGGGTTTCTGCCCTCCACCTACGGAACTGCCGTCATCCTCCGCGACAGCCGGGGATCCAGCTGGTAAACCCCGCGAAGCGCCATCCAGTCCCCTCTCCCCGCGCGGGACAGGGTTAGGGTGAGGGGGCTCGTGGAATTAACGCATTCGTCTGCCACGAGCTGCTCATGCCGCAGGGCAGTCACTTTTCTTGCTTCGCCAAGAAAAGTAACCAGAAGAAGGCGACCCCGACATTCGCCCTGATCCGAGATTTGAAGCGAAAACGTCGCGCGGTCCGAAACTCGCT
>JAYWAQ010000316.1:0-1882 GCA_043782305.1 Burkholderiales bacterium | reverse complement strand
TCGTCGCGCGGCGCGTTTGGCTGTCGGACACCGCCTACACAGCGATAAAGACGTTGTGCAGCTTCGCAATGCGACATCGGTCGACGCGCTCCACTTGCGTCCGCCAACTTGCCCGTGTCCTAAGTCCGTTGTTGTCATCACCCACCTCTGAAGCACATCAAAGCGGCGCGCTTTTAGTCAATGCGTCCTGTTGTTGATGCAAATCAGTGTCTGCGCGGTGCTTGCGCCCTACCGTCCACACCTTTGGAGAACCTATGACAGCAACGAGCAATCGTCCGGCCGGTATGGCCTCCGACGCCAAGACATCGTCCGACTGGGGCACGAAATTGGGTCTGGCTCAGGCGCTAATCGCCCTCGCCGTCATTGTGATGTTGCCAGCGGCGAAAAACCTTCCTGCAGCGGGGGAGGTCATGCTGGGGATTCTGGCATTCGCCGTCATCGTCTGGATGACCGAGGCCCTCGACTACGCGGTGAGCGCCGTAGTAATCGGCGCGCTGATGATTTTCCTTTTGGCCGCCGTACCAGACGTAGCAAAACCTGCGGGCCCGGACGTGGGCACGGTCAACGCTCTCAATCTCGCGCTTTCAGGCTTTTCAAGCAGCGCGGTGGCCCTGGTGGCGGCTGCGTGTTTCATC
The DNA here is from genome assembly GCA_043782305.1 of Burkholderiales bacterium. Taxonomy (GTDB): domain Bacteria; phylum Pseudomonadota; class Gammaproteobacteria; order Burkholderiales; family Casimicrobiaceae; genus Casimicrobium. The sequence continues at coordinate 1,247 of JAYWAQ010000316.1, read as the reverse complement.
GCTGCGGCACTGGAGCGGACATTGAGCGGGATATGGGTCGGTGCGCTCGAATATCGCGATTCAATTTGGATGCCCGGACCTCACGCCATGCCATCGCGTCGCGGCTCAGGGGCAAGCTCCAATACGCCTCGATTTGACACGCGTCGTGATGGTCGTGCCAGCGTTGACGATGGTCTTGACGCCCTCGGACGTGTCACCGTGAAAGCTTGTACTGTCGGTGATCGTGCGCGGCCCGCAGGACAGTGTGTACGACACCGTGTCTGCCTTGATGTCGTACGCCTTGATCACGCAGGGTGAGCCTGACTTTTTCGCTTTTTGTTCGGCAAAGTCACGACCGGTTAAGCTGCCGCCATTGATGCTGGCGGCCTCGGCGGCGCTAATGCAGAAAGTCACCGTTCGGGTGTCACCATCGGTGGTCATTACCGCTTCCCACTTGCCGCTTGCCATGCGATCCGCCGCCGTTGCTATCGCGGGTGTCGCCAGTAGCAGCAAGCTGCAAAGTGCGGCGAATCGACGAGTGCGCTGCGTGAGTTGGATTACGTTCATCGACGCAGGATACTCGCAACCGCTGTTACTTGCAGGCACCGACCAGTTTCGCTTCGGATCGGGCACCCGAGCTATCCACTGACTCGAAGCGGTCGCCGTGATAGGTGGTTGTAATGACGTTGGGGCCGCCAACGGTGCAGGTGGCCGTGTAAACGATCACGCCTTCGTTGAGCGTGATGTTGCTCAACTTGCAAATCTCCGCCGGGATCGTTTTCTCAAGCTGCATTCGGACAGATTTGGCATCGCCGTTTAATGCATCGGCGTCGGCCTGTGTCATGCAGGTCGAGGTCTGCCGCGTGCGGCCCGCTCCTGTCCATGTTCCCGTCCATTGCCCCGCGCGAACGCGATCAACAGCGTCTGACGGCATCGCGAGACAGGCCAGTACCGACGCGGAAATCAGCGTCACGTAACGATGGGTGCTCATTGGGTAGTTTTCCTTCAGATGGATTACGCAGCGCGTCGGGAGTCAGGTTGCGCCGTCTGAGCGCGGATGCCAACGTAACACAGTTAGAGGCCGTCATGTGCCCGCAATGCAATGTGATGCGGGCAGAGCGTTTGTGGAGTGACGTCCCTGCTGCGGCGCCGCGTTGCCGAGTCCACGAGGCCATCGCCGGATTGCGACAACTGTGCTAGAGACTGGATGGAAATAAACGGTGCGCGCCTAGTCGTTGGTACGACACTTCCGAATCGTCCTCCACGCC
>JAYWAQ010000315.1:0-5309 GCA_043782305.1 Burkholderiales bacterium | reverse complement strand
TATGACTTTCAACCGCGCAAAGTCGCTGAGTCGCAAATCAAGACGCTTGCCGATCTCGCGTCAGCGGTTACCGTTCTGCTGGAAAAGCGGCCCAAGGGCTAAAAACCTGAACAAGCTTTCGCGAGTGGGTTCAATCCGCTGATCGTGCGTGATCTACGCTGCTAACGCCTCCGGAAGTAAGTCCTCGTAGTGCTGTTTAACGACGGCGTAGCATTCGCATACGGATTGCTCCAGGCCTTCGCGATCTAACACCGAGATGTGGCCACGTCGATAGGCAATCATTCCAGCGTCTTGCAGGCGCCTTGCGGCTGCGGTCACGCCTTCGCGACGGACGCCAAGCGTGCTCGCGATCAGTTCCTGCGTTGCGAAAATTTCATCGGAAGGGAGGCGGTCAAGACTCATCAGGAGCCAGCGGCACAGTTGCTGCTCCAGCGAGTGATGTCGATTGCACACTGCCGTTTGCGCCGTTTGTGTCATGAAGGCTTGCATATATCGCAGCAACAATTGCTGGACCGACCTTGAGCGGTCAAACTCCTGCATCAGCCAGCTCGCCTTCAACGCATACCCTTGTCCGGCGCCGCGAACCATCGCGCGTCCCGGCGCCAGCGAACCACTCATCAAGAGCGGCAAACCTACGATGCCCTCGCATCCCGCCACGGCTGTTTCCACCGACTCGCCGTCCTCCGTTAGATACAGCATCGAAATGATCGAGGTGGTCGGAAAGTAGGCATGCGTGCACTGACAACCCTCCTCGAAGAGAACTTTTCCTAGCGTCATATCGCACGGTTCCAGGTGCGCTTGCCATCGAGCAAAGTCGTCCTCGGGTAGCGCAGCTAGCAGGTGGTTCGCACGCGGATCCGACAGTCCCGGCCGCCACGTCTGGCGCAAAGTCGACATCGGCTGACGCTCGCTGGCGTAATCGCGCGATTCAGGCCGAAGAAAGGCACCGATCCGCGCGACCACGTTGGGCGCCACGGGCAGCGACCGGCGCGAATCGGGCAACACATTCCAGCCCATGGCTGGCATGCTGATTGAGCTGCCCATCAAGTCTGGCTCGCTGCTATTGGCAGGACCATCCAGACGGATTCGATGAATTCCGCGTTGCCGCTGTGTTTGCTGTGTGTACGACTCATAACAATTCTCCGTTGGCGCGAGGGCAGCGATCGCCTGCGCCACCGCTATCAACGTCAGCACGCTTGTGCCGACTTGTAGAAAGGTTAGTTGTCAAAGACGGTGGGCGGTATCAGCCGCGAACGGTGGGTGATGTCGGACAGGGCTTACGTGATGTTTCATGCGATTTTGAGGCGCTTCGTTGCGAGTTAGCGCGTACGATAGCGCCTGTGAAATTCAGAACTGCGAGCCTGCCCGGTGCTTTGTCCCCCCACTACCTTCGTCGTCGCGACGATTGATTCACTGCTCGGCTCAGCCTAAGCAGCACGGCGCAATTGCGCTGTCGCAGAACCTAAGGACCTAAACGATGCGCCCAACGCGACCGACCACTGACGCAGAGCGCAGAGTTTTGCGCTGGCTGCTGCTCGTAGCATCAGTGGTGGTCGTCGTCTACCTTGGCTGGCACTGGTGGCTGAATGCGCGGGCCTGCACTGCGTACTGTGTCGCTCAAAAATCGGGAAGCGGAACCTTGCGCCTCGCGGGCAACGGTCGCTTCAACCTCGGGACCGTATGTGAGTGCGCGGGCAAGAAGACTGCAGCAGTCAGTGCAACTGGCGAGTAGGACGAGACTCGCGCAGTTCGTTGGACGGATTGCCACGCAACGCAACGCGCCGTTACGCGACCTGAATCTCGCCACCCAACGCATCAATCATTTCCGGGATCAGTTTGCCGAGCTCGCCCGTGACAATAGCGACGTCCGCGTCAAAGCGATCCTCGTCCGGCGCAGCGTTGTGGTTTGCATCAAAAACGCCATCGAGAAACTTGATTTTCTTGACTTGTGCTTCCTCATTCAACACGAAGGACACGCGGCCATTCCATGTCAACGCGAGGCGGGTTGGCATCTTGTTGTTTTGCAAGTGTTTGCGGACTTCTTCGTTGTTGAGTGTGTGTTTTGAATAGCGAACAACTGCCTGTGAATCATCGGTCGCTTTGAGTTCGCATTCGCGATCCACATCAAAGCGGCCCGGAGCTTCGTGGCTCATGAGCCAGGCTGCCATCTGCGTGGCCGGCGCGACATTGGTTTGAATCGGCGTTATGACAAGATTATCGAGCGAGCGCAGCAACACGGCGACCACTTCATCGGCCTTCGTTTGACCCGACGCGTCGATTACCAATAGCCGTTCGGTTGGATCAATCCACACCACCGTATTCGAAATTCGCGTGAACGCCTTGGGCAGCAAATCAAGGAGCGTTTCTTCGCGGATGTCTTTTTTCTCCATGCGGCTGACCTTGCGGCCGGTCGATTCTTCGATTTGCTCGATTTTTTCTTCGGCACGACGCCTGACGACTGACGACGGCAACACCTTCGATTCCATCGTTAATCGCATGATGAGTTGTCCGCCGACGGACTCGACCAGCATGCCATGTTTCTCGCCACGGGGCTCCGACCAGCCGACTGATTTTTCCTGCGTTGCACCGCACGTGCGGAAACGCATCTGACTGAGTCCGGCCTCAACCTGCGCGGTGGTCTTGGACCACGACGGATCAATTCGATAGACGATGATGTTTTTGAACAAGGGGCTGGCCTTCTGAAATTAATTTGTTCGCTATTCAGGCAAGGGGAATACGCGTTTGATTCCGCGAAAAAATACGAACGCGGACGAATCCACGTTCACAACATTCAGGGATTTGGGGGCGATCCGGTAGCGAAGCCGCACGGATGCAGCGCCTGAACAGCGCAAGCCAAAATTCTAACGAAGCGAGGGATTGCCGACTGATTTGGCGTGGCATGCGTTGATACACGCGGCTCTACGGCGCATCGCTAGAAAGAAGGAGATCGAAAGTGCCAGCGTACCCGCATAGGTGCCGACTATTTTCTGATCCGCCCAACTAGTTTGACGATCAGCAGCACCACCGCGCCCGCGAGCACTCCAAACACACCGTCGACCAGCGTCGGTGCGACGGTTCCGATGACGCCGCCAAAGCTCGCGCTGACACCTTCGATCCAGTGATGGATCACCGGAATGCCGTGCGTCAGGATGCCGCCGCCGACGAGAAACATCGCAATCGTGCCTACGATGGCCAGCGTTTTCATGAGGTACGGCGCGGCAACGAGAATGCCGCGGCCCGCGCTGCGCTCAATGCGTCGCCATGGCCAGTCGCCGGTTCGCCGACTGAGCAGCAGCCCAACGTCATCCAGTTTCACGATCATTCCGACGATGCCGTAGACACCGATCGTCATGATCACCGCGACGCCAGCCAGCACGGCAAACTGAGTCAACAACGGTTGCGTCGCGACGGTGCCGAGCGTGATGGTGATGATCTCGGCTGAGAGCACAAAGTCGGTACGAATCGCGCCCTTCACTTTGTCTTTTTCGTACGCGACCAGATCAAATTTCGGGTCCGTCACGGTGTCTGTCAAAGCCTTTTGCCGGGCCGCTTCTTCATCCTTCGTGTGCAGATATTTATGCGCCAGTTTTTCCACACCTTCAAAGCATAAAAACGCACCGCCGACCATCAACAGCGGCGTCACAGCCCAGGGTACGAACGAGCTCACAGCCAATGCGACTGGCACCAAAATGAGTTTGTTGACAGCGGAGCCTTTTGCGACGGCCCACACCACAGGCAGCTCACGATCCGCGGCGACCCCGGCTACTTGCTGCGCATTGAGCGCCAGATCGTCACCCAGCACACCGACGGTTTTGGTCGCGGCGACGCGCGTCAGTACGGCGACGTTTTCGAGCAGTGTGGAAATGTCATCGAGCAGTGCGAGGAGACTGGTGGCCATTTACAGTGAAAATATTGAGTGAAATTGAACGGAATCGCCCGCGACCGAAATGATCAGCTTTTCGCTGAAACCGTTATTTATATGGGGCTGCATTGCATTTACTGCGCCTATCGACTTTCTATTAAAATAACGCCTAGCGCGAATAAAACAGCGCTGTCAGCGCAAAGCTGATCAAGCCCGTACCTGCTGCGTCGCCAGAAATTTTCGCACGCCATTTCGGATTGCACGGGCGAGCTTTATCTGGTGCGCGACGCTCGAAAGGTTCGCCTCTTCCTCCGGGTTGGAAATGAAGGCCGTCTCAATCAAAATCGACGGAATGTCCGGCGCGCGAAGCACGGCAAAGCCCGCCAGCTCGACGCTTCCCTTGTGCAGTTTGTTGATTGGCTTGATCTCGCCGATCATGCCGCGACCGAGCTTCATCGATTCGGCATTGGTGATGGATTGACTCATCTCCAGAATCATTTTGGCCAGCGACGGATCACGCCCGACGAGGCGCACGCCACCGATCAGATCAGACTGATTTTCTTTGTCCGCAATCCACTTCGCCGCCGTGCTGCTGGCCCCGCGCTCCGACAGCGCAAACACCGAACTGCCGCGCGCATCGGGCCGCGTGAACGCATCGGCGTGAACCGAGACGAATACGTCCGCATTGACGCCGCGCGCCTTGCGCACACGATCACCGAGTGCGATGAACACGTCCTCTTCGCGCGTCATGAGCACGACGATGCGCGGGTCTTGCTCAAGCAGCGCCTTGGCTTTGAGTGCAATGGCGAGCACGACATCCTTCTCATATGTGCCCGCCGGACCGACTGCGCCGGGGTCTTCGCCTCCGTGGCCGGGGTCGAGCACGACCACGAACGGCTTGATGTGCCCGGGGGCGGGTGGACGCTGTGCGACTGGCGGAATCACGCGCGGCAACACGTTGGGTTTGGGTGGAAGGATCGGCGGAACCGGCTTTGCCGCCTCGATGGCCGCCAGATCAGCCGCTTTTTCCAGTTGCCGCTCGCGCTCAATGAGCTTCGACAGAAAAGCCGCGATGGGATCGTCCGCGTCAAGCGGCGTGAGATCGATCACCAAACGATAACGGTATTGGCCGACCGGCGGCAGTGCAAACGCGGCGGTTTCTGAGCGCGACTTGAGTTCGAGCACCAGTCGCGCGGTATCAGCGCGGTACTGTCCGATGCGCGCACGCGTGAGCACACCCGTGTCATTCTTCAACGTTTCCAGCGCCTTCTGAAACGCGGCATCGGCCTGCACATCGGACAGATCAACCACCGCGCGATCCGGATTCGCCAGCGCCGATACGAAAAAGCGCAGTTCGCTGTCCGATTCAATCGTGATACGAGTGGACGACTTGCCCGGCCAGGCGCGTACGGCGAGCACGCGTGGGCCGCCGAGCGCGAGCGTCAGA
>JAYWAQ010000314.1:0-14667 GCA_043782305.1 Burkholderiales bacterium | reverse complement strand
AAACCTGATCGCCTCGATCCCATCATTCATGCTGTCGCGCCCAAACGCATGGAGCATTGATGGGTTGCGTGATGGGTTTTGTAAGTCACTAGAAATTTGTCTTTAAAAATCAAATACTTATGGCGATAAGTGGCGGAAGCTGTGGGATTCGAACCCACGGAGGACTCACATCCTCGCCGGTTTTCAAGACCGGTGCCTTCAACCGCTCGGCCACGCTTCCTTGGAACAAATTGTAGACGCGAGTCGCTATTTGGCAGCCCGTTGTTGCATGTAGTTTTCCTCCGAGATAAAACTACATTACTTATGATGAAGCACAGACTCCCCCTTAACGCCACTGTTCACGCCGTTACGGAACAGATTCGCAAGCGCAGCCTTGAACGCCGCACAGGTTATCTTGCAACCGTCGATATGCAACGGGCCAATCGCGTCGCGCGCAAACGCCTGAGCCCGGCCAACCTCGCACACGGATTTGCCGCATTACCCAACGGCGACAAGCTTCGCGTGGTCAGTGAGCCGGTGCCGATGATAGGCATCGTGTCGGCCTACAACGATGTGCTGTCGGCACATCAACCGATGGCGGACTACCCCGCAATCATCAAGGATGAAATCCGCAAACATGCCGCCGTGGCGCAGTTCGCGGGCGGCGTGCCGGCCATGTGCGACGGCGTGACGCAGGGGCAGCCGGGCATGGAGCTGTCGCTGTTTTCGCGCGATGTGATCGCGATGTCGACGGCCATTGCGCTGACGCATGACTTGTACGATGGTGCGATGATGCTCGGTGTGTGCGACAAGATCGTGCCGGGCCTGTTAATCGGCGCGCTTTCGTTTGGCCATTTGCCAACCATCTTTGTGCCCGCAGGGCCGATGCCGAGCGGTTTGTCTAACAAGGAAAAAGCGAACATTCGCAAGCAGCATGCAGAGGGAAAAGTAGCACCGGACAAACTGCTCGAAGCCGAGATGGCGGCGTATCACACCGAAGGTACCTGCACGTTTTACGGCACGGCCAACAGTAATCAAATGCTGCTCGAAGCGATGGGCTTGATGATTCCCGGAGCGGCGTTTGTGCAGCCGAATGATCCGCGCAGAACCTTGCTCACGCGTGCCGCGAGTGCTCGTGTTGCGGCGCTCACCAAGGCGCCACGCGGTATCGGCGACTGGGTCAACGAGCGCGTGTTGGTTAACGCAATCGTAGCGCTGTTAGCAACCGGCGGTTCGACCAATCACACGATGCACTGGGTGGCCATCGCGCGTGCTGCGGGCTTTGAGATGACGTGGCGGGACATTGATGCGTTGTCTCGCGTGACGCCACTGTTGACGCGGCTCTACCCGAATGGCGAAGCCGATGTGAACGAGTTCAATCGCGTCGGCGGCACTGCATTTTTGCTCCGTGAATTGCTCGACGCGGGACTCATGCATGACGATGTCGACACGGTGATGGGACGCGGGTTGTCGAAGTACACGCAGTCGCTGAGCGCCGACACGAGCAGGCTCACTTACACACCCGCAGTCGCGAAATCAGAAGACATCACCGTACTGCGGCCCGTCGGCGAGCCGTTCAGCGCTGAAGGCGGCCTGCGCCTCCTGAAGGGCAATCTTGGTCAGGCCATTCTCAAAATTTCTGCGGTCTCTCCTGAGCATCGCGTGATCACTGCACCAGCGCATGTGTTCGATGCCCAAAGCGACGTGATCATCGCATTCAAAGCCAATCGCTTCGTCGCAGACAGCGTGGTAGTCGTGCGCAACCAGGGGCCGCGTGCGTGCGGCATGCCGGAGTTGCATCAGCTCACGCCCGCGTTGTCAGTCTTGCTTGATCGCGGATTGAAGGTCGCGCTGGTGACCGATGGCCGCATGTCGGGCGCATCGGGCCGTGTTCCCGCCGCGATTCACGTCACGCCAGAAGCCGCAGCGGGCGGGGCGTTGGCGCGGGTGCAGGATGGCGATATCGTGACTGTGGATTGTGATTCGGGAACGCCGCATTTGCATGTGGAGGCTGCGGCGCTTGCGGCTCGAAGCAATGCGGCGCCCCCCGCCGCAAAATCGGGATGGGGCCGCGAGTTGTTCGCGGCATTCCGGGAAAATGTCTCCGACGCCGACTGCGGCGCATCTATCTTTGGAAATTGAGCTTATGGACTTGAATCTCACCCTGCGCAAACTGGGCTATGTGCCGGTCGCTGTCATCGACCACGTGGAGGATGCACTGCCGCTGGCAGAAGCGCTGATCGCGGGCGGCATCGGCAGCATTGAAGTGACTTTGCGCACCGGCGCAGGCCTCGCATCCATTGAGGCCATCGCGAAGTCCGGGCTACCGATTTTGGTGGGTGTTGGCACGGTCACGCTCGCCGATCAGGTCGCACAATGCGTGGACGCAGGCGCGAAGTTCGCCGTTTGTCCGGGTTTCACGCAGGCGGTTGGCGCGGCCTGCCTGAAGGCATCGTTGCCGCTGTTGCCGGGTGCTGTGACGCCTTCCGAGGTCTTGACCTGCCTAGACGCTGGCTTCAACGTTCAAAAGTTTTTCCCCGCGACCGTTTTTGGCGGCGCGGCGTGGCTCAAGATGATTGAAGCGCCGATTCCACAGGTCAATTTCTGCGCGACGGGTGTTGCTGCCGCCGATATTCCGGCGGTTCTTGCATGCAACAACATCGCCGCAATTGGCAGCTCCGCCGTTGCGACACGCGAGATGGTGGCGGCGAAAAACTGGGCGCTGATCACCGAGAACGCGAAAAAGATGATGGCGTTGGTGCGCGCATCACGAACGCTGTAACCACGCTACAACTGCGTCGCCACCCAGCTCGAAATCGCTGAGCGAATCGAGTCGACTTCACCAATCGGCGAGGCGACCGTGAATCGAACGCCCGGATGGGTTTCTTGCGCCAGCTCGATTAACTCGGTGAGATCTTTGCGCGTGTGCGCACCCGTCGCGAGAAACAGCGGAATCACGCGAATCTGAGTCGCGTCCTGATCGACTAGCGCCTTTACGCTCGTGGCGAACTCCGGCTGCATGAATTCAAGAAACGCGAGTTCAGCGAGCTTCGTCGCGTGCATGCCACGAAAGTCGGCGAGGATCGCGTCGAATGGCACGCGCCATTGCGGGTCGCGCGAGCCGTGGGCAAAGAACAGGATCGCGGTCATACGTTGGGTAACGGGCTTGCAGCCCGAGCGAGGAATGTGGGAGCCGCGATTATGCGACTACACGCCGCGGGCTGGCCTCTGTATTTGCATCGGACATGGCGTCAAAGGCTAGTTGTCGCGCCCGCTCGGCCATCGCTTCGCCAATCACCAAAACCGCAGGGCTCTTGAGCCGTTGCTCCGCGAAATCGTCGACCATCGTGGCGACGGTCGAGCACACGCTTCTCGAATCGGCCCGCGACGCGCTCTCAACGGCGATCACGGGCGTGTCGCCCCGCAAGCCGCCTGCCAGCAAGCTCGCTTGTAGCGACGCCGCACGCGCGACGCCCATGTAAACCACCAGAGTCAGCGCGCTCTGCGCCAGCGCCTGCCACGGAATCTCAGCGCCTTCAGCGCCGTGCGCCGTGATGAACGCAACGCCGTGCGCGTGATCACGGTGGGTGAGCGAGACTCTGAGTTCTGCAGCAGCAGCCAGCCCAGCCGTTACACCAGGGACAATTTCGAATTCGATGCTGGCAGCCTCGAGCGCGGCGATCTCTTCGCTGGCGCGGCCGAACAGCGACACGTCGCCCCCCTTGAGCCGCACGACCGTATGACCAGCCTGTGCTTCGCGCACGAGGAGTTTCTCGATAAACGATTGCGGCGTACTTTTGCAACCGCCGCGTTTGCCGACGTGAATAACGCGGGCTTGCGGGCACAGCGTCAGGACTTCGTCACCGGCGAGATCGTCAATCAGGACGACATCGGCCGTTGCGAGCAACCGCGCGGCTTTGAGCGTCAAGAGTTCGATATCGCCGGGGCCTGCACCGACTAAAAATACTTTGCCAGATTTAGGTGGCGATGGCCTGGAGTGGTCGAGGGTCAATTTCATATGTAGCTTCAAGCACTTGCCGTGCCAGCCAGTCAATCCACGGCGGCATGTCGCGCCTGCCCTGAATCACTGATTCGATGTAAGCGACGGTTGTCGCGATGTCACAAGTGTCAGGCAGGTCATGGGTGGCCACACCTGGCCATTCGTGCATAAACGACGCGCCGTTCTGGAATATCTGCACGGGCACGGCGCGTTTGGGATGCAGCACGGGTTCGCCCTCACAGCCACGGAAAACGGCGGCCGATGCGCCGGGCACTGACGCCAGATGTGCGGACATTCGCTCGATGTAGTCGCCGTGAGTGAGCGCGACCACCCGCAAACTCTGGCCCGTAATCGGTTGCAGAAGCTTGGTGACCGTGTGCGGCGTGGAGCGGACGCCGATGCGCCAGCGGTTGGCGATCAGCGCGGCGAGCTTGGGGTGAATTGCATCGAGCGGGGCGAAGGCAAAACCGTTGGTCGTGAGCGCCTGCTCTGCTTCTGCGCGAGCCTGAATAACGGGGAAACCGAGTGCCTCGAACAAAGCAAACGTCGTCACCCGGGTTGGATCAGCGCGGACACCATGCAGGAGTACCTTGCCGCCCCGCTGCGCCAGCGCCCACGCCAACAGCGGCGTCAGATTCGGCAATTGCCGCGCGCCGTTGTAGCAGGGCAACACGACGACGGGTTCAGTGCTGGCGACCTGAAAAGCCAGCGTGGCTTGCATCGCCTCCACGAACGCGGCCAGCTCCTCGGCCGTTTCGCCCTTGATCCGCATCGCCAGCCACCATGCGCCGAGCTGCACGTCGCTGATTTCGCCGTTGAGCAGGGCGGTGAACGCTTCTCGAGCGATATGTGGCTCCAGTCCGCGGGCGCCGCGCGCGCCACGACCGACTTCTTTGATGATGGCGTGGAAGTTCAAAGTTTGATCAGCTTTTTTCTAGAAGCCTCATTTGCGTTGGGCATGGATGGATAAAACACTAAAAGTCGAATATTGGCAAATATCTGGCCTACGCCCATATTCAAAAGCGTTTCAGCAAAAAGCTGTTTAGCTTTTTTGAACCAGATTTGAACTGTAGGAGCGGCTCCGCCGCGATCCGCCCTGCACTCGCTACCGAGGGTCGCGGCAGAGCCGCTCCTACAAAAACCTGCCCCTACCGCATCCCCGAAAGACGCCCCTTCATGCCCGGCATCCCACTCAAACCGCGCATCAGTTTGCCCATCCCGCCGGAGGAGAACTTCTTCATCATCGTTTGCGTCTGCTCGAACTGGTTTAACAGCCGATTGACCTCCTGCACCTGAACGCCAGCACCGGCCGCGATGCGACGTTTGCGTGTGGCTTTGATGAGTTCGGGCTTTCGGCGCTCGAGCGGCGTCATGGAATTGATGATGCCTTCCATGCGCCCGACCTGCTTGTCGTCGACGCTACCGGATTTGGCTGCCGCCTGCTGCAATTCGTGCGGCATTTTGTCGAGCAGGCCCTGCATGCCGCCCATCTTTTTCATCTGGCCGATCTGCTGCTTGAAGTCTTCCAGATCGAAGCCTTTTCCGCTCTTGACCTTGGCGGCCAGCTTCTGCGCGGCCTCCATGTCAACGGCCTTGGCCGTCGCTTCGACCAGCGAGAGCACGTCGCCCATGCCGAGGATGCGGCTCGCCATGCGCTCAGCGTGAAAGGCTTCCAGCCCGTCGAGCTTCTCGCTGACGCCGGCAAATTTGATCGGCACGCCTGTGATTTCGCGCACTGATAGCGCCGCGCCGCCACGCGAATCACCGTCCAGTTTCGTCAGAATCACGCCGGTCAGCTTCAGTCGTTCGTTGAACGCTTTCGCCGTGTTGACGGCGTCCTGACCGAGCATGGCGTCGACCACGAACAGCGTTTCGGCGGGTTTGATCGCAGCGCTGATCGCCGCGGCCTCGGCCATCATGGCCTCATCGATTGCCAGCCGTCCAGCGGTATCGACGATGACCACGTCGAAATAGCGAACGCGCGCCCATTCAATCGCCGCTTTGGCGATTTCTACTGGCTGCGTGCTGTTGGCCGCCTCCGGCGTGTAGAACTCGACCTCCACCTGCGCGGCCAGTGTCTTCAACTGTTCGGTCGCCGCTGGACGGTAAACGTCGCACGGAACCAACAGAACTTTCTTCTTCTGTTCAGTCTTCAAGACGCGGGCCAGCTTGCCCGCCGTGGTCGTTTTGCCTGCGCCCTGCAGACCTGCCAGCAGAATCACGGCAGGCGGCGTAACGGCGAGATTGAGACCCGACGTTTCCCCTGTTTGCGGGCTCATCAGGGATACCAGCTCGCGATTGACGATGCCGATGAAGGCTTGCCCCGGCGACAGAGAGGTGGCCACCTCCGCACCCACCGCAGCGGTCTTCACCCGCTCGATGAAGGCTTTGACCACGGGCAACGCAACGTCAGCCTCGATCAGCGCGAGGCGAACCTCGCGCAGCGCGTCCTGCAAATTCGATTCCGTCAGACGCGCTTCCCCACGCACTGTTTTGACGAGTCGGGCGAAGCGTTCCGTTAATTGATTAGCCATGAAAAACCTTTATGCAGCACGATTCGTATTTTAGGCGGTCTACCCTCGCGGCGGCTGTCTCGATTCGCGCCTGTCGCGAATTAGCCAAACAGTAAAATCTGCTTTACAACCAAGCGCTTACGCGGCACACTGACGAACTTACGTGAAACACAACCAACCAACTTTCAACTAGAGTGGCTACTTCGTCCGCACCTGTTCTGCTTTCCGGCTTGGGCCGCGCGCTGGTACAGCATGAAGTGCTGCGTCAGGCCGATGCCGAGCAGACGCAAATCAAGGCCAATCAGTCGTCAATGACGTTCGTCGAGCAATTGATCGCGTCTAAACGCGTGACATCCGCTCAGCTTGCAGAATTTGCCTCACAGACGTTTGGCGTGCCGCTATTTGATCTGTCGTCGTTTGACACCACACAAATTAATCAGGAATGGATTGATGTCAAGCTGATCACGGCGCGTCGGGCATTGCCGCTGCACAAGCGCGGCAATCGCTTGTTTGTGGCGGTTTCCGACCCGACCAACTTGCAGGCGCTGGAAGAGTTTCGTTTCAAAACAAGTTTGATCGCCGAGCCCATTGTTGTTGAAGACGAGAAGCTCGCGCGCGCCATTGCGGCGGTTGCAGAGCGCAATGACAAGACACTTGCCTCGCTCGATGTGGGCGAAGACTTCGATCTCGACATCAAGGTTGACGACGGTACGACGCCTGACGACGATGGTGGCGGTGAGGTCGACGACGCGCCGGTTGTGCGCTACATCCAGAAGATACTGCTCGACGCCATTAACGCCGGTGTATCCGACGTCCATTTCGAACCATACGAAAAGTTTTATCGCATCCGGTATCGTCTCGACGGACAGCTCGTTGAAGTCGCGAAGCCACCGCTGGTGATCAAAGACAAAATTTCATCGCGCATCAAGGTCATTTCGCGGCTCGACATTTCTGAAAAGCGCGTACCGCAGGACGGTCGCATGAAGTTGCAACTGACCAAAAATCGCTCCATCGATTTTCGTGTGTCGACGCTGCCGACACTGTACGGCGAAAAAATCGTGATGCGTATTCTCGATTCGTCAAACGCGATGTTGGGTATTGACGCGCTCGGATACGACCCCGATCAAAAAGCGATGTTGTTGGCTGCGATTGGTCGGCCGTACGGCATGATTCTGGTGACGGGACCGACAGGATCTGGCAAGACGATTTCGCTGTACACCTGCCTGGGCCTTTTGAACAAACCAGGCATCAATATTTCCACTGCGGAAGACCCCGCCGAGATCAATTTGCCTGGGGTCAATCAGGTCAATGTCAATGACAAACAGGGGCTGACGTTCGCGGTGGCGCTCAAGTCATTTTTGCGGCAGGATCCAGACATCATCATGGTGGGTGAGATTCGTGATCTTGAGACCGCCGAAATCGCCATCAAGGCGGCGCAAACCGGTCACCTGGTACTGTCTACGCTTCACACCAACGACGCTCCGGCAACGCTGGTGCGGCTGTCCAACATGGGTGTGGCGGCGTTTAACATCGCGTCCAGCGTGCTGTTAATCACTGCGCAGCGGTTGGCTCGAAAGCTGTGTGCCGTTTGCAAAAAACCTGCCGATATTCCGGTAGAAGCGTTGCTTGCATCAGGATACAAAGAATCGGACATCGACGGTACCTGGGTGCCCTACAAGCCGGTGGGTTGCGACACTTGCAAAGATACGGGTTACAAGGGCCGCGTCGGCATCTACGAAGTCATGCCGATCACCGAGGATATGCAGCGCATCATCATGAGCAGTGGTACGACGTTGGACATTGCGGCGCAGGCCAAGCGCGAAGGCGTACGGAACCTGCGAGAATCAGGGTTGATCAAGGTGAGGCAGGGCGTGACGTCGCTGGAAGAAATTGAAGCCGTCACTAATGCCTGATCGACGGATCGGCCGCTACAGCGGCAACTGCACAACAGAATAGGAATTCATTATGGCGACCGCCGCACAAACGCAGAGACGGCCTGTCAGACCCGTACGGCCTGAGGTGAAGGCGAACCTCTTCGTCTGGGAGGGCACCGATCGCGCCGGCAAAAAAGTACGTGGTGAGATGCGTGCGGCGAGCGAAGCGGTGGTCAGCAATTCACTGCGCCGTCAAAGCGTCAAGGTCCTAAAGATCAAGAAGCAGACCTTCAAAGGTGGCGGCTCGATCAAGGAAAAGGAAATCGCGCTGTTCACACGGCAGCTCGCCACCATGACGCGCGCGGGCGTGCCGTTGCTGCAGTCCTTTGACATTGCGGCGCGCAGTACCGGTAACAATCGTCTGTCGCGACTGCTTCTTGAAATCAAGGGCGACATTGAGTCGGGCAATAGTCTGGCCGCATCGTTCAAGCGGCATCCGATGCAGTTCGACGAGCTTTTCTGCAATCTGGTGGGTGCGGGCGAACAGGCCGGTATTCTCGATTCAATTCTGGATCGATTGGCGGTTTACAAAGAAAAAACGCTGGCCCTCAAAGGCAAGATCAAAGCAGCGCTCTTTTATCCTGCCATCGTTATCGTAATCGCCACCGTTGTGGTCGCGATCATCATGTGGTTTGTAATCCCGTCGTTCAAACAGGTATTTACCAGCTTCGGTGCAGATTTGCCGTGGCTTACAAATGTGATCGTCGCCATATCCGATTGGTTCGTCCAATTTTGGTACATCGTCGCCATCGTGCCGGTGATCGCCTTCATGATCATGGCGTACTGTTGGAAGCGCTTTCCCGGCTTCAAACACGCTATAGACCGAATTTCGCTGAAGCTTCCGGTGCTCGGTGAAATCCTTGAAAAAGCCGCTGTCGCGCGCTGGACACGCACGTTGGCAACGATGTTCGCCGCTGGCGTGCCTTTGGTGGACGCGCTAACGGCAGTAGGCGGTGCGTCAGGCAATCAGGTGTTCCTTGAAGCCACCAAGCGCATTCAAACCAACGTAGCAACTGGCACTGCGCTCACGGTCGCGATGGAGGACACCAACGTGTTCCCGAACATGGCGCTGCAAATGACGCGTATCGGCGAAGAAACCGGCGCACTCGACAGCATGTTGTCGAAAGTCGCGGATTTCTACGAACGTGAGGTAGATGATGCGGTGAGCGCGCTCTCATCGCTGATCGAACCGATCATGATCGTATTTCTCGGCATCGTGATCGGCACCATCGTGGTGGCGATGTATCTGCCGATCTTCAAGCTCGGCGCTGTCGTCTAGGAAGCCGCGACGTTGTTAGAAATGCTAGTGCAGGAGCGCTGGATGCTGCTCCTCATTGCAAGCATTCTGGGGGCTCTGATCGGGAGTTTTCTGAATGTGGTGATCTATCGCATGCCGCTCATGATGGAGCGCGCATGGGAAGATGAAATCGCCGCTGCTCAAGACAAAGAACCCGTCGAACGGGCGCGCTTCAATCTGATTGTTCCGCGATCACGCTGCGGCGACTGCGGACACATGATCACTGCGCTGGAAAACATTCCGGTCGTTTCGTGGATCGCGTTGCGCGGCAAATGCGGTGCCTGCGGCACACGTATCAGCGCCCGTTACCCATTCGTTGAAATTGTTACGGCTCTGTTGTTCTTTGCCTGCGCATGGGCGTTCGGCCCTACGCTACAAGCGCTTGCAGCGATGGTGTTCTGCGCCGTACTCGTTGCGTTGACGGGCATTGATCTCGATACGCAACTGCTACCTGACCAGCTTACGTTGCCGCTTTTGTGGCTGGGGTTGCTGCTGAACATCGGTGGGCTCTTTACGCGATTGCCTGACGCGGTGATCGGTGCAGCGGCGGGTTATCTCGTTCTGTGGAGCGTCTATTGGCTGTTCAAGCTGGTTACAGGTCGCGAAGGCATGGGCTACGGCGATTTCAAGCTGCTGGGCGCACTGGGCGCATGGTTCGGCTGGCAAGCTGTGCCGATGTTGCTTCTGGTGTCAGCGGTTGTGGGTTCGGTCATTGGGATCGCGATTCTGGTGGTGCAGAAAAAAGGGCGACAAACTGCGATTGCGTTTGGCCCCTATCTCGCGCTCGCCGGACTGATCACGCTCTTTTTCGGCCGGCAGCTTCAGCAATTTCCGCTCGCACTATGAACGACGTGAACACCTTGGAGCGTCCGTGGATTGTTGGCCTCACGGGCGGTATCGGCTCAGGAAAGTCCACCGTCGCCGATGGATTTGCCGCGCTTGGAGCCTTCGTTGTCGATGCAGATGCGCTGTCGCATCAGTTGACCGCACCCAATGGTGCCGCGCTTGATGCGATCAGCGTCGCTTTCGACGGCGTCGTCACGAAAGGTGATCTGGATCGCGCGGCCTTGCGCAAGCGAGTGTTCGCGGACACGAAGGCGCGCCTGCGACTGGAAGCGATTTTGCATCCGATGATTCGCACTGCCACCAACCATGCGTTGGCCTCCAAAGCTGCGCTCGCCGCCCCTTACGTGATCCTGATGGTGCCGCTGTTGTTCGAATCCGGCACCTACAAAAATCGCATCGACTGTGCGGTCGTAGTCGACGTTGACGAGGCGACGCAAATCGAACGTGTCACACGCACACGCGGGCTGGCGGCAGACGAAATCAAGCGCATCATCCGCACGCAAATGCCGCGCGCGGAGCGCTTGAATCACACCCAATTTGTCATCGACAATCGTGGCGACACTGAAGCGCTGACTGCACAAATCGCGGCTCTGCATTCAGTGTTTGTCGTCAATGCGGGCAATAAGGTGCGCCCGCTGATTGCACCGATGGCTGAGGTGGCTTGATGCACACGACGATCATCGCGCCCATCGCTACGGTTACACCTGTCGCGCCTGAACTTCTGATTTTCGAATGTCCGCTAACCGAGCGGGCGCGAACCTGGCTTCGCCTTGAGGAGCTTTTTGCTGCCACGCGAACGTTCGCCGCACGGCGCGAAGCGATTGACCATCGCCACGCGCTACTTGGGTTGTTTCAAATCGTCGACACCGCGAGCCGTAGCGACTTGAAAACGGACTTACTGCAAGAGCTGGATCGTCAACGTACGCTTTGGGGCAACCAACTCGACAACCCGGATATAGCCCGCGAGGCGCTCGCCGAATTCCTGAGCGACATGGATGCGGTGGTGCACGATTTGCACGGTCAAATTGGCAAGATTGGCCAGCATTTGCGCGAGAGCGAATGGCTGCAGGCGGTGCGGCAACGCGCCGCGAGTCCCGGCGGCGCCTGCGAGTTTGAACTGCCGATGCTGCACAGCTGGCTGCAACGCGACGAGATCGAACGACGTAGTGAATTGAAAGCATGGCTTGAGCCCATCGCGCCGCTTGAAGAGGCCGTGGTGCTGGTGTTGCGGCTGTTGCGCGAATCGAGTCAATCGACGGCCGAAATGGCGTTGCACGGCAATTACCAGCGTGCGCTAACCGGTGCCCGCTTACCTTTGCTGGCGCGTATCGAAATCAATCCCGGCCACGCGGTCGTGCCAGAGGTCAGCGCGAACAAGTACACCGTGAACATCCGGTTTCTTGAGCACAGTGGCAATTTTCACGCGGCTGGCCGGGCCACAGTGACAGCGCGCAGCATCCCGTTTGGGCTCGCGCTGTGTTCGCTTTAACGTTTTTGGAAACATGAAGTCTGTCGCCTGTCCCCGTTGTCAAAAACCCGTCCCGTGGGTGCCGGAAAGTAAATTTCGCCCGTTTTGCTCCGAGCGCTGCAAGATGATGGATTTCGGGGCCTGGGCGAATGAGGAATACCGCATCGCCAACGCGACGCCGCCCGACGGCGATCCGATGGCTTCAAAAGTTGACGACTAGTTGCAACAGCTTTTAGCTGCACGCCCTGTTGCATTGGACCTAAGCGCTTAATTGGCCGATTATCGACTATCTTATTTTGGTGAGTTGAGCCCACGTGCAGACTTTGTTTCAGTAAAAAGCTGATCTCTAACGCGATTGGCGCAAACCCGCCAGCACGCCGCTCTCCGGCGCATGCAAAGCGGGCAGCAGCGGCGCGAGATTGATCGCATTGGGCGCTTGCCATGCAAACGCCTGACCTTCTCGTCCATGCGGCTCACCGGACCAGTCGCTGCTGCGACAAAAGTTCAGTTCAACGTGCGCATGTTGATAGCTGAAACGCTCGCTGCACCACAGTGTCGCGCTACGAATGTGAATGCCCAACTCCTCGTCGATCTCGCGAATGAGCGCCTCGACGACGGTCTCGTCGGCTTCGATCTTGCCACCCGGAAATTCCCAGTAACCCGCATAGGCCTTGCCCGCGGGGCGCTGCGCGAAGAGCACTTGATATTCGCCGTCGACGACGCGCTCGATGATAGCGACGGCTACTCTCGTTAGCGGCCTTGCGTCGTCCGCGTCGAACTTCGGAATGTCGCTATTCATGCGCCTTTGGACTTGGTTGAGTTCAAAGTTCCGCTCACACGCCCGGCAAAATCACGCGCAAATTGATAGGCCACACGCCCCGAACGCGAGCCACGTTGCAGCGCCCAGTTGAGCGCGTCGCGCTCGAAAACTTCGTGCTTCCTGACGTCCACTGGGATTGCGGCACCCAGTTGTTTCACCCACGACGTGACCGCCGCAAGATAGTCTTCCTGCGAGAACGGATAGAACGAAATCCAAATGCCGAAACGCTCGGAGAGTGACACTTTTTCCTCGACGCTTTCGCCGAAATGCACTTCTTCGCCGACGTACTTCGTCTCTTCGTTTTCGTGAAAATATTCGGGCAGCAGATGGCGACGATTTGAGGTGGCGTAGATCAAAACGTTCGGTGTCGCTGCCGCAATCGATCCATCCAGAATCGCCTTCTACGCCTTGTAGCTACCGTCTCCCGCGTCAAACGACAAGTCATCGCAAAACAGCACGAAGCGATACGGTTCATCGGCAATCTGATCGACGATGTCCGGCATGTCGTTGAGATGCTCTTTCTCGACTTCGATCAGGCGCAATCCGCGCTTCGCGTAGCGCGCAAGCATCGCTTTCACCAGCGAGCTTTTTCCTGTGCCGCGCGAACCGGTCAACAGCACGTTGTTGGCGGGTTTTCCGGTGACAAATTGCTTCGTATTGCGATCAATTTGTGCGTGTTGCGCTTCGACACCGACCAGCCAGTCGGCTTCCATGTGGTGAACATGCTGCACAGTTTCGAGATATTTGAGCGTTCCGGAAACGCGCCAGCGCGCGGCGATGCAATGCTTGAAGTCGGGCTTCGCACGCGACGCAGGCGCCATGCGCTCGAGCGCGTTGGC
Source organism: Burkholderiales bacterium (assembly GCA_043782305.1). Taxonomy (GTDB): domain Bacteria; phylum Pseudomonadota; class Gammaproteobacteria; order Burkholderiales; family Casimicrobiaceae; genus Casimicrobium. Next base: position 971 of record JAYWAQ010000314.1, on the reverse strand, counting down.
GATGCGTCCGAGCGTGTCTAGAAATTGGTGGCTGGATTGACTCATACTGCCATCAATCTAGCTGCGATATTCGGCATTGATCTTCACATAGTCATACGAGAAATCGCAGGTATAGATCGTTTGCGACGCGCCACCCCGACCCAGATCAATCGCAACGGTGATGTCTGCGTTCTTCATCGTTCGCGCGCCGTCTTCCTCGCGATAACTCGCGGCACGACCGCCCTTTTCAGCCACCAGAACCTCGTTCAGATGCACCGTCACTTTTGCTGGATCGAGATCGACGGGCGCGCCATAGCCTACCGCAGCGAGGATTCGGCCGAGGTTCGGATCAGACGCGAAGAACGCCGTTTTCACGAGCGGTGAATGGGCCACGGCGCGCGCAATGCGGTCGCATTCGGCAACGTCTTTGCCGCCAGCCACCGCAATCGTCATGAACTTGGTCGCGCCTTCGCCGTCGCGGACGATGGCTTGCGCGAGCTCCAGGCTGACTTTTTCCAGCGCCGCGACCAGCGCCTTGCCGTCGGTGGATTCGAGCGACGCAACACTCGCATTACCTGCCTTGCCGGTCGCAGCGATGATGTAGCTGTCGTTGGTTGAGGTGTCGCCGTCAACGGTGACGCGGTTGAAACTGACGTCAGCTACACGCTTAGCGAGTGGCTGCAACAAAGCGGGCGAAATGGCGGCGTCGGTGAACACGAACGAAAGCATCGTCGCCATATTCGGCTGGATCATGCCGGCACCTTTGGCGATGCCGGTGACGTTCACTGTTTTGCCGTCGATCACGGCTTGTGTGCTCGCGAGCTTGTAGACCGTGTCGGTGGTCATGATGGTCTGCGCGACGCGGTCCCATGCGGCCAGATTGTTCGCCTTGATCTCGCTCGCTGCGGCGGCGATGCCCGCATTGATGCGGTCCATCGGCAGGTGTTCGAGGATCACACCCGTCGAAAATGGCAGCACCTGATTCGCGTTGC
>JAYWAQ010000313.1:0-5322 GCA_043782305.1 Burkholderiales bacterium | reverse complement strand
CCGCAGCAACGTGGGAGTGCGGGCAGCTTCTGGAGCAGCACGGGGCGAGCGTGGTGCCGATTCAGCCGTTCATCACGCGCGAGATGCTCGACGGCATTTGCGGTTTTTTCGAGGCGCGCAGCTACGCCGATATTTCACGCATGCCGGACGCGGTGCGCGAGAAAATTTTGCCGTTCATCGTGCATTGGGCGTTGCATCGCGCGAGAGGGTTTTCTGGTGATACGGTGATGGGATTTTTCGCGCAGGTCATGCTCATGCGTGAGGCAACGGTTGCTGCGACACGCGACTACGATTTTGTCGTTTCGCCTGTGTGCCCGATCCCCGCCTTCAAAGCCGAGTATTGCAGTCCGGATAACGATCCCGAGCGCGCCCTTGCGCACATCGCTTTCACGGTGCCGTACAACATGAGCGAACAGCCCGCCGCGTCGATCAACTGGACGTATTCAACCGATGCTCGCTCGGCGGGCTTGCCGATTGGCGTGCAGGTCGCGGGTCGCCGTTTCGATGATCTTGGTGTGCTGCAAATTTCGCGCGTGATCGAGCAGATCAGACCGAAACAGCGGCCGTGGCCGATCCGCATTTAGGCGCACCCTTCGGTGGTCCGTTTACCGTTACCATTGTCAACAATTTCCAGCATTTTCGAGGTCAGCCAGTGAAATACGTAAAGACACTTTCGGTACTTGTCGCAGCGCTTTTGCTCGCGCTGTCGGCGTCAACGGCCTTCGCGCAGCAAAAGGTTTTGAAGGTTGCGCCACACGCGTTCCCGGCCAATCTTGACCCGATCAACGTCACGGCCTACATCACGCGTAACCACGGTTACATGGTGTACGACACGCTGTTTGCGACCGACGAAAAGGGTGTGATCAAACCGCAGATGGTCGAAAAATACGACGTCAGCGCCGACAAAAAGGTCTATACCTTCACGCTTCGCAGCGGACTTGAATTCCACGATGGCAAACCCGTCACCGGTGAAGACGTTGTCGCTTCGATCAAGCGTTGGGGCGCACGTGACACCTTTGGGCAAAAGCTCATGACCTTTGTCGACAAGATGGAGGCTCCTGACGCGAAGACGTTCCGCATGACGCTGAAAGAGCCGACGGGTATCGTGCTCGATGCGCTCGGCAAGCCGTCGTCGAACCCCGCGTTCATCATGCCTGCGCGTGTCGCGGCGACCGATCCGTTCAAGGTGATTGATGATTACACCGGCTCCGGCCCGTATGTCTTCAAGAAAGATGAATACAAAGCGGGCGTGCAATCAATCTATCTCAAGAACACCAAATATGTTCCGCGTAGCGAGCCGCCGTCGGGTCTGGCAGGCGGAAAAAAAGTGTATGTTGATCGCGTCGAATGGCTCGCGCTGAAGGACGCGCAGACGCAGTTAAACGCGCTGCTCGCAGGCGAGATCGACATGATCGAGCAACCGGCCTTCGAGCAGTATCCGCAGTTGCGCAAGGATCCGCGCATCAACGTCGTTGACGTGAGCACGGTGAACTATCAATACGTGATGCGCTTTAATCATCTGGTGCCGCCGTTTAACAACGTGAAAGTGCGCGAAGCCGCCATGTGGGCAATGAATCAGGAAGCCTTCCTGCGCGCGCAGGTCGGCCCGGAAAACGAAGGCATGTTCTTTACCTGCCCGAGCATGTATCCCTGCGGCACGCCGCTGGCCTCACCCAAGGGCAGCGAGTTCATGGTCAAGGGCAACATGGCGAAAGCGCAGGAATTGCTCAAGGCCTCAGGCTATGACGGCAAGCCCATTGTGGTGATGCGTCCGACCGATTTGCAGTCGATTCACAAGCTGCCACTGGTGGCGACGCAACTGCTGCGACAGGCGGGTTTCAAAGTCGATCTGATCACAATGGACTGGGGTTCACTGGTCGCACGTCGCTCGAAAAAGGATCCCGTGGAGCAGGGCGGCTGGAACATTTTCCTCACCGCATGGGTCGGTGCTGACATCATGAATCCGTTGACCAGCGCGCCTTTGGGCGGTCAGGGCGAAAAGGGATGGGCTGGCTGGGCGAGCGACGCGACGCTCGAAAAATTGCGCGATGACTTTGCCCGGGCCAGCAGCGATGCCGACAAAAAACGCCTCGCAGAAGAGGTTCAGGTTCGCGCAACGCAGATCGGTACGCACGCCATTTTGGGCGAATACAAGAATCCGGCCGCGACGAGGAAGAACATCACCGGCGTGCTGAAAACAGCGGGTTCGGCGTACTGGAATATTCAGAAGAACTAGGTAAGTCGAGGGCGCGCCAAAAGGTGTCCTCGCAGCCCCTAATGCTCAATTTGGCACCCCATGAGCGCAGATTCACGTTGCCATGTGCGACCGCAGGCTCAGACGAATTGTCAGTTGCAGCTTTTGTGTGGGAAGCCCAGCTAACGTGGGCTAGATCGACAAATGAGCATTAGTCGAGTGTTTAAATATTTGGCGTCCAGCCCTTACGCCTGCGCCGTTTCATACAAAAGCTGAACATGTCTGAACTTCTCTTTTCGTCGGCTCGCGAACTCTCCGAATTACTGACGACGCGCAAACTTTCATCGCGTGAACTGCTCGACGCGAGCCTCGCGCAAATAGATCGCGTCAATCCGTCGTTGAACGCGATCGTCACGGTGGACAGGGAGGGCGCTTACGCCAACGCCGACGCCATTGACGCGCGCCGCGCCACCGGACAACCGACATCGCCACTCGCGGGCTTGCCGATTGCGATGAAGGATCTGGAGCCGGTCAAGGGCATGCGCACCACCATGGGGTCGCCGATTCTCAAAGACTGGGTGCCGGACTACGATTCGATCATGGTGGAGCGCTTCCGTTCGCACGGCCTGACGCTTTTGGGCAAAACCAACACGCCCGAGTTCGGGCTCGGCAGCCAGACCTTCAACGCTGTCTTCGGTGCGACCAAAAATCCGTGGGATTTGAGCAAGACCTGCGGCGGCTCTTCGGGCGGCGCGGCAGTGGCAGTGGCGTCGGGCATGTTGCCCTTTGCTGACGGCTCCGACATGGGCGGCAGTTTGCGCAATCCGGCAAACTTCTGCGGTGTCGTCGGCTTACGCCCTTCGCCGGGGCGTGTGCCAACCTATCCGTCGATCAATCTATGGGGCACGCTGGGCGTTTTGGGCCCCATAGCGCGCACTGCGGAGGACGCGGCGTGGTTGCTGTCGGTTCAGGCTGGCGATGACCCCAGAGCCCCAATAGGCCGATGCGGCGACCCGACGGTGTTCCGTGAACCGCTGGATCGTGATTTCAGGGGCACACGTATCGCATGGAGTCCGACGCTCGGCGGTTTGCCGGTCGAACAGGGCGTGCGCGATGCGCTTGATAAATCGCTGAAACGCTTTGAAGCCATTGGCGCGATTGTCGAGGAGGCCGAACCCGATCTGGCTATTGCCGATAACGCGTTTCAGGTGCTGCGCGCATTGCATCTCGTCAACAGCCTGGGCGGCCACTACAAAAATCACAAGGCGCTGCTCAAAGACACCGCCGTCTGGAACATCGAGCAGGGCCTCAATCTCACCGGTGAGGCGATTGCCGAGGCGCAGGCGCAACAGTCAAAATGCTTCGAGCGTATGCAGCGATTTTTGACGAAGTACGATTACTTCATCTGTCCTGTCAATCAGGTACTGCCGTTTGACATCAACACGCCGTACCCGATGAATATTGACGGCACCACGCTAGCCAATTATCTCGACTGGATGAAGTCTGCTTTTCGCATCACCATGACCTCGCACCCCGCCGCCAGTGCGCCCGTTGCATTCGCGGCCAACGGCATGCCTGTGGGCATGCAAATTGTGGGGCACTTTGGTTGTGAGTTTGAGGTGCTGCAACTGGTGCACGCGGTGCAACTGCCACTGGCCGAGCGGATCAATCCGCACGTCCGTTAAGCGGGGACGTCAGGGCGTAATTTTTACGCCGTTCACACGCTCTTGAGCAGTCACCAATTCGGCAACCAGGCCGTCGCCGAGACCGAGCGCGCACGCCTGCACCAGCGTTTGATGCACGGCCTCGCCCATCCAGCTAGTCAGCGGCATGCTCTCGGTGAAATGGGTGTAGTAGCGCAAATCTTTGCGCGCATTGTCGAGCTGAAATTTGAGCCCGCCCATATCGCCATCGAGCGTCTTCGCCATCGCCTGAAAGAGCCCGGAATTCACGCCACCGGCGCTCACGACGCGTACCAGCTGCTTGGGATCAACGCCTGACTTCACCGCCGCCGCGAATGCCTCGGCAGCCGAGGCGCAAATCGCCTGCGCGATGAAGTTATTCATCAGCTTGATCTTGTGCCCGGCGCCCGGTGGCCCGACGTGAAAAATGTTTTCGCAATAGGCTTTGAGCACGGGCTCAATCTTCGCAAAACTGTCGTCCGTCGCGCCGACCATCGTGTTCAATTTTCCAAGTTCCGCCTCGACCGGCGTGCGGGCGAGGGGCGCATCCACGAACTCAACGCCGAGCGCCGCAAAGCGCTCGCGCAAAGACGCCGTGGACGTCGGCTCCGCAGTGGACGTGTCCACCACGATCAAGCCAGCGCGCGACGCCTCGGCGATCCCGTTGGCAGCAAAGCACACGGATTCCACGTCTGGCGACCCCGTCACGCAGAGGATCACAACGTCACTGGCGACGGCAATTTCTCGTGGTGTTTCAGCGGCCTTGCCGCCCAGCGCGACGAGATCATTGCCCGCGTCCGGCATGCTGCGACGGCGCAAAAAAGTCAGCGGAAAGCCTTTTGCCGCGATGTTCTTCGCCATGCCGTGGCCCATGAGGCCAATGCCGATCAATCCGACGCGGGGTTGTGCTGCGCTGTTCATTGTCTAGAAACGATCTCGAGTGTTGGAAACCACCGAATTATCGTTGCTGGCTACAGTGCCTAGAAGCACGGGTTTCAAACTATCGTCAATGGGCTTTGGGCCGATCCAGATTTGCAGGAGGGCCTGAAAAAAAGTGTCATCGGGAAACACTTCGCCAACCCGCTTGTTGTTCACCAGAATCATGGTGCCAGTGCCAGGAATCGAATCAATGGTGATCGATTCGCCCTTTTTAAGCGATGGAATTTGACCGAAAATCGCGCCGAGTTTGAGCAGGCTATCGAAATGCTTTTGCTGCTCCGCGTTCGACAAATTGGCGCGCATTCCCGCCAGCAAGGCCTTTGAGAAATCGTTGGCGTTAATGTCCCGCAAAAGCATTAGCTTCATGTGCTTGGCGCCCTTTAAGGCACCGATGTCGTTGCTGGTATTTTTCTTTTGAGGCAGGTAGAGCGCTGCGACATAGACGCGAACGAATCCAGCGGCTGCGTAGCGGATGCCAGCGCCGTTCAATACGAGATCCTGATTGGC
>JAYWAQ010000312.1:0-1889 GCA_043782305.1 Burkholderiales bacterium | reverse complement strand
CTAGGCGCTCACCTTCATCGACTGATCATTCGCAGCCAGAGCCGCCTCTTCAATCGAGCGCAGCCACGGATCCCGCGCGGCGCCACCGAAAGTCTCGGTGAGAAAGTCGATGAACACGCGGGTGCGCGCCGGGATGTGCATGCGCGTCGGCATGGCGGCGTAAATCGACATCGTCATCATGTGCCACTCGGGCAGCACGCGCTCCATGCGGCCGCTGCGCAGCGCGTCCTCGGCCACAAACGAAGGCAGCGCGGTGATGCCCATGTGGGAGAGCGCGGCGTGAAACAGCGTGTCCCAATGCGGCGTGGACAGCGCCATCGGCGGCTGCTCAAGTGTCACCGGCTTTTTCGCCTTTATTCCCTGCGAGGCGGCGCGCAGCGGGCAATACTGAAACGTTGTCTCCTTGTTGCCGTCGGGCGAGAACGGCAGCAGCCATTCGTGACCACTCAATTCATGCGGCTCGCGCGGGCGACCACGGCGGTCGAGATAAGTTGGTGTCGCGCACGTAATCATCTCGGATTGCGCGAGCAGTCGTGCGACAAAGTTGCCCGTCGATAGCGGCTGCTTGAGCGTGAGGATCGAAATATCGTGGGTGTCGTCAACCGTCTCCACGTTGTTCTGGACTGAGAGCTCAATGGTGAGCTTGGGGTACTGCGTGCGCAGACGCGGCAAATGCTTGGCGAGCTGATGCACGGCGATCGCCGGCGAGGCGAGCACGCGCACCACGCCGCGCGGCTCGGCGGTTTCAAGGTTTGCCATCGTCTCGGCGTCTTCAACGTCGGCGAGTATTCGCGTGGCACGTTCCAGATAGCGCTCACCCGCCTGCGTGAGCGCAAGGCTCCGCGTGGTGCGGTTTAAGAGACGCACGCCGAGATGGTGCTCAAGCTCGGCCACCAGCCGCGTGACCACGGCGGGCGCAAGGTTTAGCTCGTCGGCCGCCTTGGTAAAGCTGCCTTCTTCGACAACGCGGGCGTAAACGCGCATCGCGCGGAGTTGGTCCATCTGCACTTCCTTCAAGAACGACCCGAAAAGCAGGGTTTTCGCTTTCAAGTCTCTATTTATTGCTGATTTAGCAATAAACAATTCGATTTTGTCTAGTTTATTCTTTTATTCGCAATGCCTAACATTCATTCCATCGACGCGACAACAAGAGCCTGTTCACAAAGCTCTCTGGTTTTAAAAGTAAATGAGAACTTTGTGAACAGGCCCCCGGTGCCGCGCGAGACCGATCGCAATAAAGCGGTCGGCCAAATCTAGATACAACCTCCTCAAGGAAATCATCATGAATACGAAATCTGTTTTGATCGCTGCTCTTATCGCTGCTTCTACCGGCTCGGCTTTTGCAGCTGAATACACAGCCGCTGCGGGCAACCCCAGCGTGCAAATCACGGCGCCTGCGGCGCAAGCAGCTCCGGCCCGCGCAGTGACCCTCGCCGCTACTGACAGCTACAAAGACATTTCAGCTGTGCCAACGGTTGCAAAAGCAGACGCTCGCCCACGTGCGGAAGTTCGTGCCGAAGTGCGCGCCCTTGACAAAAGCTGGATCGCCAGCCGCATCAACCGCGACGTGACCGAAGGCGCCGCTCAGTAATCAGCCGCTACGTTTGGCCCTTCGGGGCTGAATTGAGAAACGCGCCCTCGGGCGCGTTTTTTATTGCGCGTCCGCTCGCGCGAGCCAGTCGCGCCGCAGCAAGCCATAAATCCCCGAGTCGGACACTTCGCCGTCCACCACCCAGCGCTCGCGCAAGAAGCCTTCGTTCTGAAACCCCAGCCGCTCCAGCGTTTTCGCGGAGGCCAGGTTGCGCGGATCAACGTCCGCCTCGACGCGATTGAGCGCGAGTTCAGCGAATCCGTAGTTAAGCACCGCCGTTAAAGCCTCGTGCATGTAG
>JAYWAQ010000311.1:0-1890 GCA_043782305.1 Burkholderiales bacterium | reverse complement strand
CTTACAAACGATACCGTCTATCTCGCGGCATTGCGTTTTTTGATAATGATCCTTTTTTGGTGCCGAACGTTTCGGGGGCGGACTTAAAGCGCGGCGTTGAGACCGACACGAATCTGTTTTACGGGGTGTACGGAGCGAAGACCAAGGACGAGGCGTCCACTCTTGCGGTCAAGCAACATCGGCCGCGCGGCGGGGTGCGTAGCGTCTCTACGACCACGGTCTACAACGACATCAGGGCGCTGGCGGTAGCCGCCTCGCGGCGATGCAATGCGCAAGCGGATCGTGACCGTGTCGCGAAACTAACGCCGCACTGGTTTCGGCATCGTAGAGCGCTGGAGCTATCCAGGCGGCTCAATTTGTTGCAGGTGGCGCAGTACCTTGGGCATTCTTCCATCGACACGACGAAAGCGTACAGTTTGTCGGATGAAGTCGCGTTGGCGCGTGCCGTACTGGCCGCTGGCGATTGATGCTAATGGGTGCTCGCTGACGGCAGCGGCAACTTCGCAGTAATGACAGTACCGCGTCCAGTCATGGGGGCGCTGAACGTCAATTCGCCCTCAAGCGCCTCAATGCGCTCCGACATATCAATCATGCCTGATCCTCGCGGCTGAAGCACTGGCAGTGATAGGCCGACGCCATCATCCTCAATGACGATCTTCAGTTGATAGCTGCCCTCCAGCATGTCAACCTGCAAGCGACAAGTGCTCGCTCCTGCGTGTTTAACCACGTTTGTGAACGCCTCTTGCACGAGCCGATACACGGCCATTTGCAACAAGCCGACCAAGTCCCCTGCCTTCCTCCCGTTCTTCCCCCGGTGCCGGGCCACAAAACACCTCCTTTTTCCCAAATTTCACAAACAGCACGCGCGATAAGTCCCATAATCGCGCGTGCTACTATTCGCGCGCAAATCGCCCGATTGCTATCGCTGCTGAAGCTACTTGGGAAATAACCGTGCCCGATCAAAGACTTAGCCACCGCCCTCCCCTCAGTTCGCGAGCCCCTGGCAGTCGTCATCTAGGACATCACCATTTTGCATTCCTGCGAGGCTGGGTGCAGGGCTTGCCGTTGTCGGAGCTCTCCGACCGTTATCTGGAATCAGGTCAAGACCCCCGCGTAGCGAAGTCGCAACTCACGTGGTTGCGTTCTGAAATGGTCGCCCTCGCCGCCCGGTCCCCGCAACCGGAATTAAGTGGCTTGCTTCGCCGTTCCCCGCGAATGCTCGAGGCAAACACGTTCGTTTCGTCGATCACCCCCCTACCCTCGCTTGAGGAATTTGCGGCGCGCTTTCCCGATGGCTTCTATTCAGAAAACGAACTCGCGAAACTCTTCGCAGAAGAGTATGCGACTGAGCTCTCCCCACGTGAACGACGCCGCACCCGACTGGCCGAACGGCAACTGGCCGCGCTACATTACTTGGAGCCACTGGCTGCCGTCCCCCCGCAACCCACCGATGGCGTAAACGCCTGGTTCATCGAATCGGTGGCCGCGCGCTTGGCCAACGCCGGTTTCACCACCCTCCTCCACATTCAGGACCGCTATCGCACGCGTGGCGCGCGCTGGTGGGCGGAGGTGCCGCGCCTGGGCGTCGAAGGAGCCACCCGAATCGCCAAGTGGTGGTCACAACACGAAGCGTCACTGGGGAGCCTCGCGCAGTACCGCCGAACCGCCTTGCAGCGGATGCCTGCAGGATCCATTGCGCCGGGTCACATCGGAACGATTTCGCCAGCCCCCCTCAGTGTCTTACCTCTCGAGCACTTGGTGACCCCGGTCGGACTGTCGGGAGAAAACGGAAGCAACCGACAGACGACAGATCGTTGCAAACTTTCGGCGAACAATGACCACGACGCGATTCTCGCTTGGCTCTCGACGCGCCCCAAGGATTCGGCGACT
>JAYWAQ010000310.1:0-1891 GCA_043782305.1 Burkholderiales bacterium | reverse complement strand
GGTTCATGACGCGCAGAGGGTCGTTTTCCGACAGGATGATGATGCCGGATTCGTCGAATAGCGTGAGGACGTCGCGGCGGCGGGGTCTTGTTTTTCCGTCAACGTTTACGCCGAGCGTGACGTGCGCTTCGCTGATGGCGCGCTTGGTTTTGGGGAAGCTGAGCCACACGAGCGCGTTCAAGAGGTCGTGCAGACTGTCAGGACGGACAATGAGCTCGCTCTGTTCGACCACGCGGCGCTCAAACTCGATCGCGCTAATCGCGCGGAGTGGCGGCGGGACGAAAACGGGGGTGCCGGGAGGCGGCGCGGCGCGGTCAGCGCCGATGTCGTCAAGCAGCGCAAAGGCGCTGACATACGGCGCGAACGCCGGGTGCGCCGCGAGCTGTGGCGGGATCACATTAACCTCTGAGCGCAGGCTCGGTCAGTGTCGCCGCCCACCCATGCCGCCGAGAACAATCATCGCGACGATCAGCACGGCAATCACCGCCAGCGCGATCTTCACCCAGCTCTTTGGATATTCGCCGTCGATCTTGCCGGTGACGGCGTTGATGAGCACCTGAAAATCCTTCGAACCGTACGTATAGGTCAGGAGCCAGACGGGGGCGAGGATGTGCTTGAACGTTTGCCGCGAGAAATCGGCGTTGACTTGCAGGTTCCGCTGGGTGTCGCCGGGGACTTCGTTGGCGCACAGTTGCTGCGTCTCGCCAGTCATGCGTTCGCGGCTTAACTTGGCGGCTCCGATCAGGTCGATCTGGTAGCGCTCGACCGTCCAGCCGCTAACGTACGTGGCGTCGTAGGGCTTTAGTGCCTTGCTGGCGGCGTCGGTTGTGGGGAAAGGTTCGATGGCCCGCAAAAGCGCCGGGTGCACGCCCTTAGAGCCGCAAACAAGCGTGTCGTCGAAAAAGTGATTCAGGCTACCCGACGCGTATTCCCAGCGCGTTCGCTGAACCTGGCGCGACTTGGTTTCGCCGTTATCTTCGTAGCTCTCGGTCTCGTAGTAGTAGTAACCGGCCTGCGCTTCCCAGCGCGCATCCACCAGCGCGTCAAACGTCCAGTACGGCAAGTAGACGCCCTTGACGGTGTCGGTCATCGCTTTCGATTTGAGCTTGTTCGGCGCCCACCAGAGCTTGCCGTACCAGCTGCGAATCGTTTCGCGGGCCCTCACTTCGCTCACCTGAAACGGCATCACGCCCTCAGGACGAATGACGTCGTTGGTTTCGTCGTAATCGACGATTGCCGACGCGCCGCAAAACTCGCACGCCTTGGCCTGCTTGGCGGGGTCGAAAACGCTGATCGCCTGACAGGAATTGCACTTGATCATGCGCTTGGTGAGCGCCCAACCACGTGCTTCGCCCTGAATGTTTCTGAGCGCGGCAGCGAGGTCATGTTCGACGACATCGGTTGCCTGCATGCCGGGCATCGTCTCAGTCGCGGCCGGCATCGGCGCCTCGGTGCCGCAAAAGCCGCAGACGAGCTTTTGTTTGCCCGGATTCCACACGGCTTCGCCACCGCAGGCGACGCAGGTGTACTTGCTGCGCGCGGCCTTCTCAGGGGCGGTACCAGCGGTATGGGTGGCGGTAGGTGTACTCATACTTTTGCGCGAAGATAAGTCATACGGAGACAGACGTAAACGCCGAGCAAGCCTTGCGCGATGGCGGCGGGCAAAGCGGCGTCGGCAACGAACATCGGTAACAAAGCAGTCATCGCGCAAAGTGCCGCAAGTACAAGCTTTTCGCCGATGTTCGCATCACTCGTAATCACGAAATAGGCGAACACAATCAAAATGAACATCGTGGCCATTCTGGGGAAACAATTCGTTTAACTGCAGTAATCAGCTTCTAGCTCAAACGACGATTACGTATGGGCTAAGGGCGGAAAATATACAAAGTCG
>JAYWAQ010000309.1:0-1892 GCA_043782305.1 Burkholderiales bacterium | reverse complement strand
ATGACCTGCGCGAAATCCTGACACACGCCCTCTTTAAGCTTGAGTGCGTCGAGTGGCAGGGTGCTAACGTCGGTCGCCTCCGGCGCATACTTGAACTCGGTGTGGATGCGCTGACACAACGCTTTGGCCAACTCATAAATCGGTTGCGACTTCGTGCTCACCACCGACGCGTAGGTGGCGAACGTTGCGTGGATCGGGGCCAGCGGCGAGGGCTGCGCAAACTCGCGCGCTGCATCGTAGTCCTGCCCCGCGAAATATTGCATGTGTTCGGCGACGGCCTCCCACGGCAGGCTGTCCGGTACCACGACGCGCTCCAGTTTGCCGGTCAGCTCCGGGGGCAATGCGTGGGTAATGACCTCGGCGTGCGACGTCACCACCAGCTCAGCATGCGGCATTGCCAGCTCAAAATAAACGCGCTGTTGGCCGTAACTATCGAGGCTGTAGCCCAATGACTCCGGCTTCGGCTCAATCGTCAATTCATGCGAAAGCAGCTGTTGTGATGGCGAAGCCAGCGGACGCAAATGCGCGATGTGATGCGCCTGCTCAACCGCATGCTCGTATTCATATTTCGTCTCGTGAACGACCGTTAGTCTCATGCGCCCACCACCGTATCTGTTGCTTCAGCGTGGCTGAAATAGCGCTGTGACAGCGCGTCAGAAATCGAGAACGCATCATGACGCGCACCACGCAGCGTTTCGACAATCGCTTCGCTGTCGTTAGCGCAGGCCAACGCCATCACCTGTTCGTTTTTCCATTGATGCGGCAAATTAAACGCAGTCAACATCGAGGGCACCGTGCCGCTGGGCGTTTCGCTCAGTTTTGCGATTCTGCTGGCCAGCGATTGCGAAATCCACGCCAATGATCGCGGATTGTCACGATCCAGCGCCAAAAGTTCGACCAATGCCTGAGGGTCACGTTGTTGAAGATACCGCGAGCGATAAGTGATCGTGCTGTCGAAAAAACTCAGTACCAACGAAAAGCCGATGTCGCTCTTAAGCGTGCCGGTATCGAAGGCCTCCGACAGTGCCTCCGCCAACGTACTCATTCGTTCGATATGCCTTCCCATCGACAGCAGTCGCCAGCCGTCATCGCGCGTCATGCGATCGGTCTGCGCACCCGTCATCGCCATCACGTGGGTGGTCAGGCGTTCCAGTGCCCGCAGCGCCTGCTGCGTCGTGACGTGCGGCGCTTGCTGCGTGGTGACGTGTGGCGCTTGCTGCGTGGTGACGTGTGGCGCTTGCTGTGGGTTGCGGGTGTCGCCAGGTCGCCCTGTGGCGCCCGCCATGGCAGCATCAAACTCAATCGCACTCGCCGCGACCAGTGTCCACTGCTCCAGCGCCAACCGTTCACGCACCGCGAACGCTGAAAACCGCAACGACTCCAGCGTCGCAGCAACGCTGTACGCGCCGAGCTTGCCTGTGCGATCCGCGAGCGACGCGATGAGCGCCCGCTCGAATAACGTCGCCGATTTTTTCGGTGATGGAACAGCCTTGCTAACGAGGCCGTTACTCAGCGCCAAACGGTGCAACCATTCGAGCGTCTCCGGCGTTTCTTCGGCTTCACTCGCCAGCGCTTCCAGCGTCACGCGGGCGAGGCGTGTCGTGTTTTCAAGTCGCTCGGTATATCGGCCAAACCAGAATAAATTCTCGGCCGCCCGGCTCGCTATGCCCAACATCGCACGATGGGTGGCAATCGGCGTCAACGTGGACGATAACGGCACAGCTTCGTCCGTACTGTGTCCGGTAATAACCCAGATATCAGCCGAGCTGCCACCCCGGTACATCGACACCACGTCGCGGCCTTCTGGCGCAATTCGCGCAAGTCCGCCGGGCATCACATGCCATTGGCCGGGCCCGTTCGAGAGTGCAAACACGCGCACCATCGCCGCACGG
>JAYWAQ010000308.1:0-5337 GCA_043782305.1 Burkholderiales bacterium | reverse complement strand
GGATCGGCATTGCCGATTGATGCAGCTGCGCGTGATCGCGAACTGACCCGTGTGACGAACGCGGCTGGTGCTTTAATCACAAATCTGCCTCCGTCAACGCGCAAAGAGATCGCCGACTTGTTCGGCCTGCTTGCGCTGAAACCTGCGCGCGCCTTGCTCGGCTATTCGGGTGATTGGCCCGCAGCAGACATCCCTGCGGTAGCGACTTTTTTAGCCGGTCTTCGAGATAGCTCAATCGGCCTCAAGCAGCAAGCCTATTTCGCTTTGCATGATTTGTTGCTCGGTAGCTTTTACGCCGAGCCAGCTACTTGGGCTGCGACGGGTTACCCTGGCCCACCCCAGTTGGCCTAGCGAAATTGAGTATTTAGATGATTAACGATCCTATTCGCGAAGGCCTGGCTAAAGGCTGGCTACATATTGACGCGTCCCAGCTCGGGAAAGATGCTGTGCTTGAAGCGGACGTGTGCATCATCGGCACAGGTGCTGGCGGCGGCATCGCAGCTGACGTATTGTCGGACACGGGACTCAAAGTGGTCATGATCGAGGAGGGCATGCTGCGCTCGTCGACCGATTTCCGCATGCTTGAGTCGGAGGCGTATCCCACGCTGTATCAGGAGTCTGCGTCGCGCAAAACCGCGGATAAAGCGATCAATATTTTGCAGGGTCGCACGGTCGGTGGTTCGACTACGGTGAACTGGACGACAAGCTTTCGCACACCGTCTCCGACGCTCAAATTTTGGCGCGAACGATTCGGCTTGACCGAGTTGACCGACGAGCATATGGCGGGCTGGTTCAAGCTGGCCGAGAAGCTCACCAACATCACCGACTGGGCGGTTCCGCCGAATGAAAACAATGCAGTGCTTGAGCGTGGTGGCAGCAAGCTCGGCATCAAGGTGGAACGCATTCGCCGCAACGTGAAGGGTTGCTACAACCTGGGCTACTGTGGCATGGGTTGCCCGACTAACGCCAAGCAATCGATGCTGGTGACGACGATTCCGGCGGCGTTGTCGCGCGGTGCGGTGCTGGTGAGCCGTGCGCGCGCGGAGAAATTGGTCTTCACCAACGGTCGCGTGTCGAGCGTCGATTGCGTCGCAATGCAGGGCACGGGTTATGACGTGGGCAACGCTCGCGTCCGCATCACAGCGAAGCATTTCATCGTTGCGGGTGGCGCGATCAATTCGCCCGCATTGCTGATGCGCTCAAAAGCACCGGATCCCTACGGCCGCCTGGGTCGCCGAACCTTTCTGCATCCATCGCTCGTGTCCGGTGCCGACATGGGCAACAAAGTGGAGGGCTGGCAAGGGGCGCCGCAAACCACTTACAGCGATCACTACCTGACGACCCAAGCCATCGACGGCCCGATGGGCTTCAAGCTCGAAGTGCCACCGGTGCATCCCGTGCTCTACGCGATTACGGTTAACGGTATGAGTGAGCATCACCGTGCACGCATCACCAATATGCCCAACACGCAGGTAACTATCGCGTTGTGTCGCGACGGCTTTCATGCCGATAGCGAGGGCGGAAATGTCAGGCTTTTGAGCGATGGTTTGCCGCAGCTTGACTACAAGTTGAACGGGTACTTTTTCGACGCCGCGAAACGCGCGCTGTTGGCGATGGCGGAAATTCAGTTTGCAGCGGGGGCGAAAGAAGTGTTCCCTGTCGACGAACGAATCAGCGGCTTTCGGACATGGGCGGAAGCCCAAGCGGGTCTTGCTGCGCTTGACCTGAAGCCACTTTCGACACGCGTCGCCAGCGCTCACGTGATGGGTGGCTGTACCATGGCGAAGGACGAAAAAGAGGGCGTGGTCAACGTGTACGGACGACATCATCAGGTAGAAAATTTGAGCGTGATGGACGGCTCGGTATTTCCAACTTCAATCGGTGCGAACCCTCAGCTTTCCGTTTACGGCCTCGCGTGGCGAAATGCCGCCCGCCTGGCGGGCGATATGCGTCGCGGCTGAACGTGAGCGCGCTGCCTGCCGATCAAAATGGGCGTGTGTTTCCGGTGCCGCTTTGGGCTGCGGCGCTGACACTACTGGCGATTGAATTAGCGCTGTGGAGTTGGCTGGCGAACCGCTTCTACTTTCGCCAAGGACGGGTCGCATGCGGTGTCATTTTGATCATCGCTTTGCCGATAGTTGCCCGAGTGCTGGTCGCTCTGGCGAGCTACTTCGTGTCGCGCTGGAAAGGCTCGCCAGTGCCAGCTGCCATGCAACTGGGGCCGCTTTCGTGGCTGCGTTTCTTTGCGATTGAATGGTTTCATCTGTGCATTCAGAACATGATTCTGATTCCCTTTCGGGGCGTTTTTCACACGGCAAGCGAACGTGGACGCAGCGGAGCGCAAGGCCCAGTGCTGCTGCTCCAGGCGGGTTACGTCAACAACGGTGCAGTGTGGTTTTTCACCGCGCGTGCCCTTGAACGCAAAGGCTTTCGGACGTTCACCATCGATCAGCCAGCGTTTGCCTCGATTGACACAATGGGGTCGCTTCTGGCGACCCGAGTTGATCAGGTGCTGACCCTCACGGGAGAGAAAAACTTGACGCTGGTCGCGCACAGTATGGGCGGGCTGGTTTGCCGTGCCTACCTACGCCAATTCGGCGGTTCAAAGGTTACGCAATTGGTAACGCTCGGATCGCCCCATCACGGCACCTTTCACGCCTACGTGGCAGGCGGGCCGAACGGCTTGCAAATGCGCCCGGGCAACCCCTGGCTGGTCGCGCTCGGCGAAACAAAGGTGGCTGTGCCGTTCACCAGTATCTTTAGCGTCCATGACACGGTCATATCGCCGCAAGAATCCTCAAGAATGCCCGAGGCTGTCAACATTCAGATTTCAGGCATAGGGCATGTGAGCATGCCTAGCGGAAAGGTGGCCCGACGTACCCTACTAACGGTGCTCGAACCTGCGCATTCCTGAACTCAATTTGGCGCAAAAATAGCATCAAAAATGAGACACCTACAACAGCACGGCGCATTCGCCTACGTCGCGATGCCAAGCCTGCAAGTAACATCGCAAGACGGGTTAGTCGTTTAGCCGGACCTTAGCCTATTCGCACTCCAGTTCGAGTGCTCCGACAATCTTTTCGTGAGCAATTTTGGCGCTACGCATCTATTTGGTTGAGGACAACCTGCTGATTCGCGAGAATCTGTCTTCTACGTTGACGGAGATGGTGGGCGCTGAATGCGTAGGCTGGGCGGAAGGCGAGCGTGAAGCCATCGGCTGGCTCAGTGACGACGCCAACGATTGGGACCTTGCCATCGTGGATTTGTTTCTTAAGCAGGGCAACGGCTTGGGCGTTGTGGGCGCGTGCCGCACCCGGCAAACCAGTAAAAGGCTCGTCGTGCTCACGAATTATGCGACTCCTGCGGTGCGCGAACGGTGTCTGGCGCTAGGAGCCGATGCAGTGTTTGACAAGTCTAACGACATCGAAAAGCTGGTGGAATTTTGCGCCGAGCGCATCGACTGAACAGGCGCGCCACAGGCGTTACGTGCGCTTGGCTAGCGCCCGGCTCTCACCCAGGCGCGACTGGCAGCGGCCAACGATTAGTCGATCACATTGTTCTTCAAAGCGTAATACGTCAAACTGCTATTCGAAGTCAGCCCCATCTTTTCCATAATACGCGTACGGTATGTGCTCACCGTTTTCACGCTGATCGACAGTCCTTCGGCAATGTCCCCGACTGTTTCTCCTTTGGCCAGACGCACGAATACCTGAAATTCACGTTCGGAGAGTTGTTCATGTGGCAAGCCTTCGTCAGGCCGCGTCAATTGCTGCGCCAGCAATTCCGCGACAGCGGGCGTGATATACCGCCGCCCCTGCGCCACCGTGCGAATTGCGGCAACAATTTCCGACGGTTCGCACTGCTTGCTCAAATACCCGCTCGCCCCCTGACGAATCAGGTTCAGCGCGTAATGCTCTTCCGGGTAGCCGCTCAAAATCAGAATGGCGAGGTCGGGTGCTTTGGCGCGAATCATCGCGAGCGCGTCAATGCCGTTCTGTCCGGGCATCGACAGATCCATGAGCAATACATCCATTTCCGTCTTTCGGACCAGGTCAATGGCTTCACCGCCACTGGCCGCTTCGCCCACGACCTGCAAGTCGGACTCGTCCTCGAAATACTGGCGCAGGCCGGACCTGACGATACTGTGATCGTCCACAATGCCGATTTTGATCTTGATCATTAGATGACTCACCTAAACAAATTAACGCTTGGCGAGTGTAGCCCGACCCACCCCCTCGCTCCGACTCATACGAGCGGAAGCCTTAGAGATTCAAACTTTTAGAGGTGCCGTTGTGGCTTTCAACTTCAGTCCGATACGCTTGCTCCGGCAAAGCAAATGGACACTGGCGTTACCGATGGCGGTAGTGGCCGTTGCCGCCCTGATCGCGCTCAATGAATTGGGCTACCGACGCTCAATTGAGAGCGCAGAGAGCATGTCGACGCAGCAGTCAAAGCGTAGCGAGCTCAATTTTCTGTTGCAAAACATGCTGGATGCAGAAACCGGGCAACGTGGCTATTTGCTGACCGCCGATCCAAAATATCTGGACTCTTACGAGATGGCGCTGGTTCAGATTGCACCTACGCTCGACAAGTTGCGCGATCTCTACCTTCTTGATCGGGGGCAGGTGGGACAGTTTGCCGAATTGTCGCGTGCCGTCTCAAAAAAGCTCGCTGAACTCGAAGTCACGGTCAAGCTGCGCCAGCTCGGTGGCGATACCGAAAACTGGATGCAAGTGGTGCGCACTGACGTGGGCCGCAGCTACATGGATACGGTTCGCGAAAAGGCAAGCGCGATGATTGCCGCAGCGTCGGTCGATATAGCAATGAGTCGTATCAGAATCGATCAGAGCCTGACCATTTCAAGGGTCGGCGTGACGCTTGCGGCGCTACTCGGGCTACTAGCGTTTCACCTTTACTTGCGGCAAACGCAAAAGTTGAATGCGTCCGGCGAAACGCAGCGCGTGTTACTCGCGAAAGAGCGCGACCGATTGGGTGAACTGGTCCGTGAACGCACGGCGCGTTTGTCCGAATTGGCAAGCCACCTTCAGGTGGTGCAGGAGCAGGAACGAGACCGTCTTGCGCGCGAATTGCATGACGAACTCGGCGCGCTGCTGACCGCAGCAAAATTCGACTTGGCACGCATCAAATCGAAGGTGCCAGCCGACAATCCGGAGCTCACAAAACGGCTCTCGCATTTGAATGAATCATTGAATGCAGGCATAACGCTCAAGCGCCGAATCGTTGAAGATTTACGTCCATCGTCGCTATCGAATCTTGGTCTTGATGCCGCACTGGAAATCCTGGCCAGCGAGTTTAGCGAGCGTACTGGCGTGCGGG
>JAYWAQ010000307.1:0-1896 GCA_043782305.1 Burkholderiales bacterium | reverse complement strand
TGCTAATCGGCCCGGACGCGGCGCTCGCGGGCGAAGGCGTGCTGATCAGCGGCAAGATCAAGAAAGACATCTTGATCGATTCGCTGATGCCGAAGACGATCGAGCGTTTTCCGTGGGGCGGGCACTTGGGTTTGCGGTTGTTGCCTGAAGTGCTGGCGAAACTGAATCAATCGAAGAGCACGCTCATCTTCACCAACACCCGCTCGCAAACCGAAATCTGGTACCAGGCGCTGCTCGATGCCAAGCCCGAACTCGCCGGCCTCATCGCGTTGCATCACGGTTCGATCGATAAGGCAACGCGCGCCTATGTGGAGGACGGCATCAAAAGCGGCGCGCTCCTGGCTGTGGTGTGCACCAGTTCACTGGACCTCGGCGTGGACTTTCGGCCTGTTGAACAGGTGCTTCAAATTGGCTCGCCTAAGGGCATCGCGCGGCTCCTGCAGCGCGCAGGACGCAGCGGCCATCAACCGGGGGCAAAAAGCCGCGTCACCGTCGTTCCAACGCATGCGCTGGAGCTGATGGAGGCCGCCGCGGCACGGCAAGCGGCTTACGCGGGGCACATTGAATCCCGAACACCGCTGGGCCAGGGTCACAGCGGCGCAAAGTGGCGCTCGCTCGATGTGCTCACGCAGCACATGGTGAGTTGCGCGCTTGGCGGCGGGTTCGATGCGGATGAACTGCGCGCCGAAGTTGAGCGCACCTTTTCGTACATGGCGCTGACCGACGCTGAATGGACGTGGTGTCTGGATTTCGTGACGAAGGGCGGCGCGTCGCTCTCGGCGTATCCTGATTTTCACAAGGTAGTCATTGATGCCGAGACCGGCCACTACGTTGTTACGGATCGACGCATCGCCACGCGCCACCGCACCAATATCGGCACCATCGTGTCCGAGGCTTCGATTACCGTGCAGTTCCTCGGTGGCGCAAGGCTCGGTCATGTCGAGGAGGATTTCATCGCGCGCCTGAACCCCGGCGACGCGTTCATCTTCGCGGGCCGCGTGGTCGAGTTCATCCGGGTTCGCGAGATGACGGCGTACGTGCGGCGTGCGGCGAAGAGAAAGAACCTTGTGCCACGCTGGGCAGGCGGAAAAATGCCGCTCTCCACGCAACTAGCGGATGCCACACGAGCGCTGATTACCGAGGCGAAACACGGCGTTTACTCAACACCCGAGACGATACTGTGCGCGCCACTATTCGCGCTGCAAGCCCGCTTGTCAATGGTGCCCGGCGACAAAGAGTGGCTCATCGAATCGTTTAAAAGCAAAGAGGGCTGGCACCTCTTCTTCTTCCCGTTCGAAGGGCGATTGGTGCATTTGGGATTGGCGACGCTATTCAGCTACCGCATCGCTAAAAATCATCCTGAACTCGGCAAAACGTTTTCTATCGCGATCAATGACTACGGGTTCGAATTACTCTCACCGACCGAGGTTACGTTGAGCGCAACGGAGCTGCGCGAACTACTCGATTCACGAAACGTTGAGGTCGACATCCTGGCCGGACTTAACGCCGCCGAGCTGGGCAAACGCCAGTTTCGCGAGATTGCGCGCGTCGCGGGCCTGATCGATCAAGGCTATCCGGGACAGAACAAATCAAGCAAACAGTTGCAGGCGTCCAGTGGTTTGCTGTTTGAAGTATTCACTACTTACGACAGCGAAAATTTGCTGCTGAAGCAGGCGGTGCGCGAAGTGCTGGAACGGCAACTGGAGGCGTCTCGTCTGGCCGCTGCGCTGTTGCGATTGCGTGGCAGCAAAGCGCTGATGGTCGCCTGTGATCGACCGACGCCCTTCTCATTTCCGCTGATGGTTGAGCGTTTGCGTGAGAAGCTCACAACAGAGCAGATTGAGCAGAGAGTGGCGAGGATGGTGGCGGAGCTGGATGGGCTTTCGGCAACCTAGC
>JAYWAQ010000306.1:0-1897 GCA_043782305.1 Burkholderiales bacterium | reverse complement strand
TTGCGCCGTAACCCGCGCATAAACCTTCTACTTTCAGAAGCACGCTCACACCGCATCTCCCAAATACGCTGCGCGCACTTCAGCGTTTTCGCGAATGCGATCCGGTGTGTCGGTCGCGATGATGCGGCCGTACACGAGCACGCTGACGCGATCTGCGAGCGCGAACACGGCGTCCATGTCGTGCTCCACGAGCAGCATCGGATAGCGCCCTTTTAGCGATTTCAACAGCGCGATGATGGCCGAGGATTCGCCCTGACTCATGCCCGCGAGCGGCTCGTCGAGCAGCAATAATTTGGGCTCAGTCGCGAGCGCCATCGCGATCTCAAGCTGACGCTGTTCGCCGTGCGCGAGTGTGCCGACTTCGGCGTGATGCAGGTGACTCATGCCCACGGTCGCGAGCGCGCTGGTTGCTTTTTGCATTGCTGCCGCGTCGTGATGCGCGTTGCCCCAGAAGCGGAAATTGTGCGCGGCGCGCGCATTCACGGCGAGCAGGACGTTATCGAGGGCTGTGAACTCTTTGGCGAGCTGCGTCACCTGATAGGTGCGGGCCAAGCCTAGTTGCGCGCGCTTGTGCGTAGGGACGTGCGTAACGTCTGTTCCGAGGATGTGAACACTGCCTTCGTCAGATGCGATCTCGCCTGCGAGTTGACCGATGAGCGTGCTCTTGCCGGCGCCGTTGGGGCCGATGATGGCGTGCAGTTCGCCGGGTTCGACGGTCAACGAAACGTGATCGGTGGCGAGCACGCCGCCGAAGCGTTTGACTAGTGAGTTTGTTACTAGTGCGCTCATGGCGACTCTGGCTCGGCGCGCTCCGCACGCACAGAGGACGGCAGCGATCCGAACACGCCGCGCTTCAAGAGGAGCGCGACAAAGAATATGAACAGCCCCAGCAGCAGCATCCAGTTTGATTTGTAGTCGGGCAGCGTCGCCTCGATGAGCATCGGCAGAGCCTCTTCGAGAACGAGCAAAATGATTGCGCCCACGACCGGGCCGAACACGGTTCCGAGGCCACCCAAAATCACGATCACGATCAACTCGCCCGAAAGCGTCCACGCGCCGTAAGCGGGTGACGCGAAGAGCGTGAGATTGGCCAACAGCACGCCTGCAATCGCACACACAACGGCGGAGGCGACATAGGCCGTTAGCTGATAACGAAAGATGGGATGTCCCAAGGCGGTCGCGCGACGCGGATTCGATTTTGTCGCCCGCAGAACCAGTCCGAAAGGGCTGAGCACCGCACGCCACGACAGGTACAGCGCCACCAATACGGTAAAAAAGGCAACGTAGTACAGCGTTGTGTTGTTCGACAAATCGAGGCCGCCCAAGGTGCTGCGCGCAGCGACGGTCAGTCCGTCATCTCCGCCGTAGTCTTTAAGGCTCACAGCCCCGAAGAACAGCATCTGTGCGAACGCAAGTGTGATCATGATGAACGCGATGCCCGATGTCCGCAGCGCCACCGCGCCAAGGCCCGCCGCGAGCGGGATGCACACCGCTACAGCGAGCGCCACATGCGCAAAACCCGAGGTCACACCATGGCTCGCGGGAATGGCTACCGCGTATGCGCCGAGCAGCACGTACATCGCGTGGCCCAGGCTCACCATGCCGCCAAAGCCGAGAATGAAATTCAAGCCAATCGCGGCGAGTGCGTAGATCAGCACGCGTGTCGCGAAGCTCACGTAGTAGCTCGATTCGAGCGCGCCCGCGATCATCGGCAGCACGGCGAGCAGCGCGATGATGACGACCGCGGCGACCGTACGCGGCGATCTCCATTGCAGCGCGACCGGCCACAGCGACGAGGGTTTCATCGCGCTCATCGTGTCGCCGCTACGTTGGCAGGAAACAGGCCTTGCGGCTTCACCGCAAGCACCACCGCCATGAACAGATAAATCAGCATCGA
>JAYWAQ010000305.1:0-1897 GCA_043782305.1 Burkholderiales bacterium | reverse complement strand
GCGGGCGAGGGCGCAAAACATTCACCGCCGCTGCCGCTCAAAAAACTTCCAAATCGCTGCCGACGCATCCGGCCCCTCCGCGTCGTTGAATGGCAGTTCAGGGTCGCCCCCGCTCCAGGCGTGCGCGAGGCCGTGAATGCGCAGGCTGCGCACCACGATGCGGCCTTCGCGTTGCAGGTCGATTTGCGAATAGCCGCGGACTGATTCAGTAGCGGTAAATTCGCGCTCCTCGCGCGCCAATTGCGCAGCCTGCGGTGCGGTTTCGAGGAGCTTTTCCCAAACTTTTATGAGCCCTGTGGCATTGCGCGCCGTCACTGTTTGGTCGGCATCGCCGTGCAAAATGATGAGCGGCGGCGGCGACACTTCGTGCGTGTTCCAGTAGCTGTCAGCGAGCGCTTCAGGATCAACGCGCACCCCCTTCTCCATTGCAGAAATGGCGGCTGCAGCCGACGGCGGCATCATTGGTGGCAAGCCGGAATGCACGGCCGCTGCGGCGAATACGTCGGGGTGGTGGTACGCAAGCAGTGCGGCGAGCGCGCCGCCCGATGACATGCCCGCCACATACACGCGGGCACGGTCGATGGCAATGAGCTGACGGGCCACGTTGATCATTTCGAGCACGATGGCGCATTCGCCATTGCCCGCAGCCGTGTTCGGTTCAAACCAATTCCAGCAGCGGCGAATGTTGGCGAACGTCGCCTGGTCGGGATAGAGCACGGCGAATCCGACGCGGTCGGCAACTGCGTTCATGCGAGAGCCGCGCTCGAACGCTTCAGCGCTTTCACGGCAACCGTGAATCATCACCACCAGCGGCAGCGGCTCGCCGTCAGCCACATGCGGCGGCACGTAGAGTCGATAGGCACGCTCTGGCGGCAGCAGCAACCACGGCGACGTGGCACCGTCGCTGCTGCGCGCGCTACCTTCGAACGTGCGCGCGCGGGTTCGCGTTTGCGTGCGCTGGGCAGGCGGCAATTTGGCGTCGACAACAACAGCGGACGCGGCGGTGATCTGCGGCGCATCGGGGGCTGCTGATGCTGATGCTGATGGTGATGGTGATGGTGATGGGGGTGGCGGTGGCGCGGTGGGCTCGATATGCAAGGGCCCCGGCGGCGGTGCGGGCGTGGGCTCGGCTGTGGGCTCGGATGTAGCCCACAGCCTGCGCGCTATCAGCGCAGTGATTCGAGCGCGAAAGCGTTTTAGCTTCGCTGACAGAGGGGCTTTGATCGGGGTGCTCGCAATGGTTGCTGACGACAGAGTTTAAATGCATCAAGAATCGTGCCGTTCATTGGGCACATGAGTGACCACACATTCACAAAAACGATGTCCGTTATGGTCGGTCGAAATGCACTTGATTGCCCATCACGAATATCATCGCAACATGACTTTCACCGCTATTCGCTCCGCGCTACTGCACTGCCTGCGCGACCCTGGCCTCGCTGGAGACGCCGCAGCTATCGAATATTTTCCTGATGCGATCACGGTGCTTCGTGACGGTTTGATTGAGCGCGTTGGGCCCGCCGACGGCCTGCTTGCAACGCTGGGCGCAGGCGTTGTTGTCGACGATCATCGCGGCAAGATTTTGCTGCCGGGATTTATTGACGCGCACGTGCATTACCCGCAAATGGATGTGATCGCAAGCTACGGCACACAACTGCTCGACTGGCTAAATCGCTACACATTTCCCGCCGAAATAAAGTTCGCCGATCCGGCGCATGCGGATGCAATGGCTAAGTTTTTTGTGGATCGATTGCTTGAAAACGGTACTACCACCGCAGCGGTTTTTTGCACCGTGCATGCGCAATCGGTCGATGCGTTTTTCACCGAATCTGAAGCACGCGGCCTGCGCATGATTGCTGGCAAATGTTTGATGGATCAGAACGCGCCGGACGGCCTGCGC
>JAYWAQ010000304.1:0-1899 GCA_043782305.1 Burkholderiales bacterium | reverse complement strand
AACGAGTGGGGCTTCTCGAACCGCATGCTCGATACGACGGTTGCGTTGATGGCGGCGAAGTAGCAAGTTTTTTCGCGCGACCCGGATGCTCGCAGCGGGATCGCGGCAGAACTGCTCCTACGAACACGACGCATCATGAACTTCAAAAAACTCACCGACCTCGATCTTAAAAACCAGCGCGTTTTCATCCGCGCCGATCTCAATGTGCCGCAGGACGATGCGGGCAACATCACGGATGACACGCGGATTCGTACTTCGGTGCCGGGGATTGCGTTTGCGGCGAGTGCGGGCGCGGCAGTGATGGTGACGTCGCATTTGGGACGCCCAACTGAAGGCGAAGTGAAGCCCGAAGACTCACTGGCACCTATTGCGAAGCGGCTTTCCGAATTGCTCGGACAACCGGTGCGCCTGATCGCCAACTGGGTCGATGGCGGTTTCACCGTCGCCCCCGGCGAAGTCGTACTACTGGAAAACTGCCGCTGCAACAAGGGCGAGAAAAAGAACGACGAGGCGCTGGCCAAAAAGATGGCGGCGCTGTGTGACGTTTACGCCAACGACGCGTTCGGCACCGCGCATCGGGCAGAGGCCACGACCGAAGGTATCGCACGCTTCGCCCAAACGGCCTGTGCGGGCCCGTTGATGGCTGGAGAGCTCTCCGCCCTGGGCGCGGCGTTACTCGCGCCCAAACGGCCATTGGTGGCGATTGTGGCAGGTTCCAAGGTGTCAACCAAGCTCACGATCCTGGCGTCGCTGGCGGATAAGGTGGATCAGCTGATTGTGGGCGGCGGGATTGCCAACACATTTTTGCTTGCGCAGGGCCACAAAATCGGCAAGTCTTTGGCGGAAGCTGATCTGGTTCACGAGGCCAAAGCGATCATCGACAAGATGGCGGCGCGGGGCGCATCGGTTCCGCTGCCAACGGACGTCGTCTGCGCGACCGAATTTTCGCCATCCGCAACGGCGACGACCAAGTCGCTCGCTGAAGTCACTGCCGATGACTTGATCCTCGACATCGGGCCGCAGAGCGCCGCGGCGCTGGCTCACACGCTCGAAACTGCGGGCACCATCGTGTGGAACGGGCCGGTCGGCGTGTTCGAGTTCGACCAGTTCGCGGGCGCTACCCAGGCCATCGCGGCAGCCATCGCGGCGTCTCCAGCTTTTTCGATTGCGGGCGGCGGCGACACCATCGCCGCGATCAACAAATTCGGCATCGCCGACAAAGTGAGCTACATCTCCACGGCGGGCGGAGCGTTTCTGGAGTTTCTGGAGGGCAAAACGTTGCCTGCGGTAGCGGCACTTGAGGCGCGATTCAGCGCATAAGCTTTTCGCAATACGCTAGCCTGTTTATGGGCTAGCGCTTGTTCTGTTAAAAAGTCGACTTGGTTTGTTTTGTGCTTCAAGCTCCAATAGAATGGTCATTTCAGGCTGAAGCTGTATCTCGGAAATGCGTTTAAGCGAACCTTGATCGAGTCCTTCCCGCGCTGCAACACGAGGCGTTTGGCACAATGGCCGACTACGCTTTTGAAACCGCTGTGCCATGTTCCCCTACGACCGCTTCGTCAAGTTTGAAGAACTCACCACCCTGCTGCGCAAAGCAGCCGAGACCCACCCCAATCTAGCACGTGTGGCCTCCATCGGCGCCAGCCACGAAGGTCGCTCGATCTGGTGCGTCACGGTCACCAACTACGCCACGGGCGAGCCGCTGACCAAGCCTGCGTTTTACGTGGACGCGAACATCCATGCGACCGAGCTTTCGGGGTCCGTCGCCGCGCTGAAACTCATCGACACCCTGTTGTCAAACTACGGCAAACGCGACGACATCACGCGCCTCCTGGACACCCGCACCGTGTACGTAATCCCGCGCGTGAACCCGGACGGCGCGGAATGGGCGATGGCCGA
>JAYWAQ010000303.1:0-1900 GCA_043782305.1 Burkholderiales bacterium | reverse complement strand
CTCGCGCTCTGCAATCCCCATGTATTCCCTGAACGATTGCACGGTGAGTACAGGCGTACGACGGACACCCACGTAGTCTTTGCATAACTTGTAGAGATTGGCCTCATGTTTCCCTGTGAACGTGCTGAACACCGACCAATTCAACAAATGAAAAATTGAATCGCGATCATCAAGACGCTCTACGCAGCGACAGAGCATGTCTGGCAAGGTAAATCCGATGTAGCCACTTGATAGTTGCCAGGTGCTGATGAAGCCCGCGCCTCGAATGGCCGGTGTTCCGTCCTTGCGAAGTGCGTTGTAAATGATTGGCTCTTTGCGAATAGCCTCCAGATCACCCCGCAACTCGGCATTGCTTGGTCGGTACCCCATTCGCGCAGTAACCGTCGTCAGGGGCAGAATGCAGTAACCGTCATCATTGCTCAGTTTGCCGGAGTCATACGCCTCACGGTAGGCGCGAAGCATCAATATCCAGTACTTGTACTGTCGCAGCGAAATTTTGTGCTGAACATGAATCAGTTCCTGCGGCGTCTTGAGCGTAGGATGCGGCGGCGCGGCTCGGATCACGTCAGTCATGCTTGCAAGCGTAACGCGAAAATAATTAAAGTGCAAATTTTGCGCTTCTCCGATTTTCACCTAGTCTGAATTTGCTTGATCCCACGGCGGTCGACAGGGGACAGATTCTTTACACCTTACGGGCACGCCTTCCTCTAATGCGCTACTTCGGCAAGCGGCAATGAAAAATAAGCTCTTATTTTTCAATTACTTAACCACGAGTTTAGCGCATAATTTGCGTGGCTAGTCTCGGTGGAATCTCTACACTCGTGCTGGTGGAAATCTACACCTTTGCCAAAAGTGAACCAGATTCTCATCACTTATGACGATGAATCTCTACACCGTACGCCTTTTTTTCTGTTACAAAACAACAAGTTACACGAACGTAAACTTTAAGAAGTTGTTACCGAAAAAGAACAGCAAATGGTCGCTACTGGTTCTGGCAACGGTTCACCAATGCTAAAGGTGTAGAAAAGCACCATGTTGCTGTTTTTTTGAGGGAAAATTCCGAGAAAACAAGTTTTGAGCTTCACGCGTAAATAAGTAAGTAACCTGCTTACAATTATGTGTCGAATACGAAATGCTTGGTTTGGACCTCATGACCATTGATCTTGGCGCAACGCTACTTGAATGCGCAGAACGAACGAGTGATTTTCTCGAAAAAGTTCGGGATGCAGCGGTCGCACCGAGCGCGAGAAAAGTGTTGCGCACCTGGGGCATCGCCGACGCCGCAGAGCTGATTGGCAAGAGCGAGAACACCGTCCGTAACGCAGAAGAGAAGTTTTCAACCCTCGCCCCAGCCCGGGGATCGGCAGGTCGTCGCGCCTACTCACTCGCACTGATAAACGCTTATCGCGATGCCCTGAAATCTCGTTATGTGCGCCCGGCCGGATCATCGCCGGTGGTCTGTGCCGTCACTAACTTCAAGGGCGGAGCCGGTAAGACGACGACGGCCATACACTTGGCCCAGCGGGCCGCGCTCGACGGGTTGAGGGTTCTTGTCGTTGATCTTGACGCCCAAGCGAGCCTCACCCTCCTCTTCGGCTTCATTCCGGATTTGGATATCGCCGGCGAAGATACGATCAGCGAGACGCTGGTTTCGAACCCAGGGGGATTGCTGTCGATCATTCGTGAGACTTATTTCACGGGCATTGATCTGGTTCCGAGCAATTTGCAGTTGCAAGACTGTGAGCTTCAACTCGGCAATCCAGCCACCAATAATCAATCTGCACTGGGCGTGAATGCCATCGAGCGACTGTCGGTGGCGCTCGACAGCGTTAAGGATGAATACGATCTGGTCGTCCTCGACTGCGGGCCAAACTTGGGGTTGCTTACGATGAATGCGGTC
>JAYWAQ010000302.1:0-5359 GCA_043782305.1 Burkholderiales bacterium | reverse complement strand
CCATACAACCTGACGCCGAGTACCCGTCACTATGTGCTCGGCCTGGTCGACGGTGAGGTCGCTGAAGGCTTCGTCAACAGCCTGAAAATGGCGGCGGGCACGGCATTCTTCGGTACTGCGCTCGTCTTCTTCTCCGCCTATCTGCTTGAAAAAACCAAAGGCGCAAACTGGTTGCGTGCCCCGGTACGAATGCTGGCCATGTTGCCGATGGCCGTACCCGGTCTGGTGCTCGGTCTCGGTTACATCTTTTTCTTCAACGCTGCGGCTAATCCGCTGAATGCGCTGTATCACACGACGGCGCTCTTGACCCTTTGCACGATCATTCACTTCTACACCACCGGACATCTCACGGCGGTGACGGCGCTCAAGAGTCTTGACGGAGAATTCGAGGCGGTCAGCGCGTCGCTCAAAGTGCCGTGGTACAAGACTTTCTGGCGCGTCACGCTTCCGATTTGCACTCCTGCGCTGGTGGACATTGCCCGCTATTTTTTCATCAACGCGATGACTACGATTTCGGCGGTCGTTTTCCTGTATTCGCCCGAGACGAAAGTCGCATCAATCGCCATTCTCAACCTTGACGAAGCAGGAGAAATCGGCGCTGCCGCCGCTATGGCAGTAATGATCGCCGGCATCTCTGCCATCGCCACGGGACTTTTCATGCTGCTCGCACGCTGGGTGGATCGCCACACTCAGGCGTGGCGCGGCCCAAGGTAGAACAAACCATGGCCAACGACCGAATACTTTTAACCCCTGGTCCACTCACCACCAGCCTGCAAACCAAACTCGCGATGTTGCGCGACTGGGGTTCGTGGGATGTTGAATTCAACGACGTGACCGCAAGAGTTCGCAGCAGCCTGCTCAAGATCGTGCATGGCGAAGACAGCCACGTCGTCGTTCCGCTGCAAGGCAGTGGCACATTCAGTATCGAAGCCGCTGTCGCGACGCTGGTGCCCGCCAACGGACATGTGCTGGTACTCGACAACGGCGCTTACTGCAAGCGCGCCGCGAAGCTCACATCACTCATGGGGCGACGCTGCACACTGATGCCGTTTGCTGATGACGAAACGGTTTCGCCGCCAGCGTTGCGCGAAAAGCTGGTCGCCGACACCTCAATCACCCATGTTGTGCTGATTCACTGCGAAACTGGCGCTGGCGTCTTGAACCCGCTGCAAGCGGTTGCCGACGTTTGCGCGGAGTTCAACAAGGGTCTCATCGTTGATGCGATGAGCTCGTTCGCCGCCATCGAAATTGACGCTCGAAAAACACGCTTTGATGCCCTGATAGCGGCGAGTGGCAAGTGCCTCGAAGGCGTACCCGGCATGGGCTTTGTGTTCATTCGAAAATCGGTGCTCGATGGGTGCGCAGGCCAGAGCCAGTCGCTCGCAATGGACTTGCATGATCAGTACGTCTATATGGAAAAGACCGGACAGTGGCGTTTCACTCCGCCGACCCACGTCGTGGTCGCACTGGCCGAAGCGATCTCACAGTTCGAAGCGGAAGGCGGGCAGCCTGCGCGACTAGCCCGCTACACCCGCAACTGCGAAACGCTGGTGCGCGGGATGACTGCGCTCGGTTTCAAGCCATTCCTCGATCCAAGAATTCAGGCTCCGATCATCGTTACATTTCATGCGCCCGCGCATCCGACATACGACTTCAAGCGCTTCTACGACGCCGCGAAAGCGCGTGGGTTTATTCTCTATCCCGGCAAGTTGACACAGGTAGAAACGTTCCGGGTCGGCTGTATCGGGGCGATCACATCGGTTGAGATTGAGCAGGCGGTACACGCCGTTGCACTGGCGCTGCAAGACCTGGGCATACCGTCTGGCGCACCAGCGGCTCCCGCCTAGCACCAAACGTCACGCGGAGAAATTGTTATGGCATCAAAGTCGGTTACAGAACACGCAGCGGTAGCCGCCATCCGCAAATCCAGCGCAAACAAGGTCAAAGTCGCGGTGAGCGATATCGACGGCGTGCTGCGTGGCAAATATCTGCACAAGGATAAATTCCTCGGCGCGGCACAGCCGCACCCCAATGGTGGGTTCGGGTTCTGCGATGTCGTGTTCGGCTGGGACTCGCAGGACGTTTGCTACGACAACACGACCGTCACCGGCTGGCAGCACGGCTTCCCGGATGCGCTGGCGCGCCTCGATCTGGGCACACACCGCAAAGTGCCGTGGGATGACAACGTTGATTTTTTTCTGGGTGATTTCGTCAACCCGGACGGTTCGCCTTCGCCAATTTGTCCGCGACAAATTTTGAAGCGTGTACTCAGGCGCGCCGAAAAACTCGGCGTGCAGCCGATGGCCGGCATGGAGTTCGAGTGGTTTAACTTTCTCGAAACACCGCAAACCTGGGCGGAGAAAAGGGGCGTTGGGCCGACCAATTTGACGCCTGGCATGTTCGGCTATTCGTTGCTCCGCATGGCAGACAACCGTGAATTTTTCAACGCACTCATGGACGACATGCTCGCCTTTGGTGTGCCGATTGAAGGTCTGCATACCGAGACCGGGCCCGGCGTTTATGAAGTCGCCATTGCGTTCGGCTCTGCGCTTGAACAGGCGGATCGGGCAATCCTGTTTAAGACCGGTGCGCGCGAAATCGGTAAACGCTACGGAATCATGCCGAGCTTCATGGCGAAGTGGAGTCAACAGCTTCCGGGTTGTAGCGGGCACATTCATCAGAGCCTGTCTGACGGCAAGAAGAACCTTTTCTTTGACGCGAAAAATTCGCGCTCAATGAGCAGAGTCTTCGAGAGCTATCTCGCCGGACAGGTAGAGTGTCTGATGGAATTCGCGCCGATGTTCTGGCCAACGATCAACAGCTACAAGCGTCTGGTCGACGGTTTCTGGGCCCCGGTAAAACCGACGTGGGGGCTGGACAATCGCACCGCCAGTTTCCGTGTCATCGCGGGAACACCCAAAGCCACTCGCCTTGAAACACGCTCCCCCGGCGCTGACGTGAATCCGTATCTCGCGATGGCGGCGGTCATTGCTGCGGGTCTGCATGGTGTCGAGAAAGGCTTGAAGCTCACCGCCCTACCCATCACTGGCACCAATCAGGGCGCTGAGAACATTCCGCGTGCTCCGCGCACGCTCTTTGAGACCACAACAAATTTCCGCGCCTCTGACATCGCCCGCGACTGGCTCGGCGATACCTTCGTCGATCACTTTGCAGCGACCCGTGATTGGGAGTCAAGGCAATGGCAAGATGCCGTGACCGACTGGGAATTGAAACGTTACTTTGAAATTATCTAGACCATGACCATTACTTCTTTTTCATTTCCCACCGCGATCAAGTTCGGCGTCGGTGCACGCAAACTGGTCGCCGATCACCTGCGCGAGCTTGGCTTAAAGCGTCCGCTGATCGTGACTGACAAAGCGCTGGGGGCGTTGCCTGTACTGGCTGAATTTCGCTCACTTTTGAGCGGCCTTGACGTCGCTGTTTATTCAGGCGTATTTGGAAATCCCACTTGCTCGCAAGTGATGGATGGCGCAACGGCGTTCAAGGCGCACAACGCGGACTGCGTGATTGGTTTTGGTGGTGGTGCCGCGCTGGACGTCGCCAAGATCGTCGGTGTCGCGGCAACACACGAAGGCGACATTCTCGAATACGTCTGGGATCATCCGCAGGTTCGTCCCATCATAAATGCGCTGCCCTACTTCGTCGCGCTGCCCACTACATCGGGCACAGGCTCAGAGGTGGGTCGTTCGTCGGTCGTCAGTGAAAACGACACACACCTGAAGCGAGTCGTTTTCAACCCAAAAATTCTCGCGAAATGCGTGTTTGCCGATCCGGAACTCACCGTTGAATTACCGCCGTCGGTGACAGCGGCCACAGGCATGGATGCGCTGACGCACAACATTGAAAGCTATCTCTCGCCCGCCTACCACCCGATGTGTGACGGCATCGCGCTGGAAGGCACGCGGATCGCCGCTAGCGCGCTGGTCACGGCAGTCAATGAACCGCGCAACCTGCAGGCCCGCAGCGACATGATGATGTCGTCGATGATGGGCGCGATCGCTTTTCAGAAAGACCTGGGTGCGGTGCACTCCTGCGCGCACGCCCTGGGCGCAGTGCGCGACCTGCATCACGGTCTCGCGAACGCGCTGATGATCGACACCGTTTTGGCGTGGAATTTTGAGGCCGTCCCGGCAAAATTTGACGAGCTGGCGCATGTCTGTAAAGTGTCTGGCGGTGGCAGCGCATTTGTGCCGTGGCTTAAAGCGCTTAAAGGGAAAGTCGGCATCGAAGGCGGCCTTGCCGCGCGCGGCGTGACGTCTGCTGATATGCCACGACTGGTGGACATCGCGACCAAGGACATTTGCCATCAGACCAATCCACGGCCCTGCACCAGTGCGGATTTCGAGCGCCTGTTTTTGGCGGCGATGTAATGATGAGTACGCTAACGATCCTCAATCCCGCCACCGGTGCGCCGATAACCGATGTCCCGTGTGACGATGCAGCAACCGTAGCGTCAAAAGCAGCTCGGGCGCGCGTCGCACAGCCCGGCTGGCGCGCAGTACCACTCGCCGAGCGCAAAG
This sequence comes from Burkholderiales bacterium, assembly GCA_043782305.1. Lineage (GTDB taxonomy): Bacteria > Pseudomonadota > Gammaproteobacteria > Burkholderiales > Casimicrobiaceae > Casimicrobium. The sequence continues at coordinate 818 of JAYWAQ010000302.1, read as the reverse complement.
CCTGTATAGAGCGATTCCGCACCTTTGTTGTGCGAGATATTGAATCCCTTGCGCGCACGTTGACACAGGAAACCGGAAAACCGATCAAGCAGTCGCGAAACGAATTGAATGGCCTGCTTGGGCGCATCGATTTTTTCCTTGGTGCGGTTGACGGCGCTGTGCAGACCACGACCGTCTTCGACGAAGGCGGGATGCGCGAACAGATCGAGCAAATGCCGCTCGGTGTCGTCGCCAATATTTCAGCCTGGAACTATCCGTGGTTTGTCGGTGGTAACGTGTTCGTACCCGCTCTGCTGACCGGCAACGCAGTGCTCTACAAGCCATCCGAGTTTGCGACGATGACCGGTCTCGCGATTGCGCAAATACTGCATGAAGCCGGTGTACCCGATAACGTATTCGTCACGCTCGTTGGGAAGGGCGATGTCGGCGAAGCGCTGCTTAATGAGCCTATCGACGGCCTCTTTTTCACTGGCTCGTATGCCACAGGCGCGAGCATCGCGCGCGCCGTCGGCCCGCGCATGATCAAGCTACAACTGGAGCTGGGCGGCAAAGATCCGACCTACGTTTGCAACGATGCCAACGTTAAAAATGCGGCGCTTTCACTCGCTGACGGCGCATTGTACAACGCAGGGCAAAGCTGCTGCTCGGTCGAGCGCATCTATGTTCACGAGTCGATTCACGATGAGTTTTTGCAGCACTTTGTTGATGAAGTAAAGACCTTCAAAGTCGGCGACCCTATGAGCGAGAACACCTACATCGGTGCCATGACGCGATCAGCGCAACTCGACGTTCTCGACGCCCAGGTCAACGACGCGAAA
>JAYWAQ010000301.1:0-1904 GCA_043782305.1 Burkholderiales bacterium | reverse complement strand
GCGTCGAAGCTACGCACGTGGATGCGGATTCGCAGCGGCGCGCCGAGCTGCGTGCTAGCCAGCTCCAGCCGCTGTGCGAGCGACGTTCCGCGCGCAAGACTCACAAAATCAAAGCTCGCAGCTTGCGAGAAGGCGATGCGACGCCGCGCGGTCAACGGGTGTCCGGGCGGTACCACCAGCACTAGACGATCCTTGCGGTAAGGCAGCGTTTGCAAGCCGAGCGCGGGCGTGCGGTCTGCGAAGACACCGAGGTCGGCCCGACCTTCAACCACCGCTAGCACGACCTCATGGCTGTCCGCCTCGTTCATCTGGATACGGATGTCGGGATGCAGCACGGAGAACGACGCCAGGTCTGCTGGCATGAACTGCGTAATCGCGGAGGTGTTGGCCCACAGTCGCACCACGCCTGCGACCCCTTTGGCGTGGTCGGAGAGTTCAGCCGAGAGTTGGTCTACGTCGTGCAGGATGCGCTGGGCATGGCGGTGCAGCGCCTCGCCGGCAGCCGTCAGCGTGACACCGCGCGAATGGCGATCAAACAGTTCGGCATTGACGGCCGCTTCAAGATCAGAAATGCGCTTGCTCGCGGCACCGACGGCCAGACGTGCAAGTTCTGCACCCTTGCTGATGCTGCCGGTTCGCGCCACGAGGCTAAACAGCGACAGGGACACCAAGTCTAGGCGGTGCAGATTCATGGTGCCGCAGTATAGGCGCGCACCGACCACAGTACCGCCAACACTCGATTAGTCGTTGGCCCGGTCATTGGCGGCATCAAAGGCATGCACCCGTCGCTCACGCAACTCACCGGCGAAGGCAACTTCGTGCAAAGCACCGACTACCGCTCGCTGTACGCCAGCCTGCTACGCGACTGGTGGGGATTTGCGGGCGCGCAGAGTGAGAAGGTTTTTGGGTGGGAAGTACGGGTCGATTCCGTTGTTTGCTTAGGGATTTTTTGGCAACAGCTTTTTGCTGTAATCCTTATTTCATTTGGGCTGAAGGCCAATTGGAACAAAAGTCGATCCTTGATTTGCAAAATCGCCTCACGTCGGCGTCATTTCCGCCGCAAGCGGGAATCCAGAAAGGTTGCCGGCGCTTGCGGTCATGAATGCCGTCCTGCTTATGGCACGGGCTGGAGACCCGCCTTCAGCGAGTACGTCGCCCGTTGAAATGCTGGCAGGTATCGCGGTGCCTACGCGCTCTCGACCACAGTGCCTTGATGAAAGACTATTAACCAGCCCTTGGCTGACTCTCGCCAAATCGTTGCGCGACGGGTCACTCGCGGGCCTTGCCACAGTGTGTAGGTAAGCAGGTAATTCGCGGGCGCAATCTCCTGACAGTAAAAGTCGCCAGTTTTCCATTCGTCGTCATACGGGGCCGAGTACCGTTTCTCAAGCGTCTTCAGTATGTGCTCGCGCGCGTATCGCCGACCTGAAGCGCCCACCTCCCAGAATTCTTCCGCCATCATGGCGTCGAAATCCGCCCGCGTCCGTCCGAATTCTGCGCGATGAAAGATCGGCTCGCGATCAACAAGCGCTTGCTGAATTTTCAGTAACTCAAGGGCGGTTTTTCGCTGCGGTTCCATCGGCGCGTCTTGTTGCGATCAGGGATTAAACGTGGTCAGCGCGCTCATTTCTGCAACGGCGTGGTAATCACGCGGCACGCCGCGCAGGTTCGGATTGATGCAGAAATCGCGTGTACAGGTCGCGTGGTGGCGGCGTGCCCACCTGCGTCATGATGCGCCCAGCGCCGCCCCGGTGATAGGCGCCGTGCAACGACACGTGAGTGAGCATTTCTTCGCGCGTCATGAGGCCCTTGTCGCCATCGGTGAAAGTGAACGCAATGTTCTCCGCCAACTGTTCCGGCGACAAATCAGCGGAGTAGTCAACGTACCAGGCGTCCAGCATCGC
>JAYWAQ010000300.1:0-1907 GCA_043782305.1 Burkholderiales bacterium | reverse complement strand
CCCTGCGCGAGTCCACCATGCACCTGCCCTTCAACGATCATCGGGTTAATGATGTTGCCGAAATCGTCCATTGCGGTGAAGGCACAAATCTCGACCTTGCCGGTTTGCGGGTCAACTTCAACCTCGCAGATGTGGGTGCCCGCGGGATACGTGAAGTTTGTTGGATCGTAGAACGCGTTCTCGTTCAAGCCCGGTTCCAGCTTGTCGAGCGGGTAGTTGTGCGGCACGTAAGCGGTCAATGAAACACTGGCGAAGGGAACCTTTTTGTCGGTGCCTTTCACGATGAATTCGCCGTTGACGAATTCGATATCGGTGTCGCTCGCCTCAAGCAGATGCGCTGCTATTTTCTTGCCCTTGGCAATCACCTTGTCCACCGCTTTCACAATGGCCGAGCCACCCACTGCCAGCGAGCGTGAGCCGTAGGTTCCCATGCCGAACAACACCTTGCTCGTGTCGCCGTGCGAGATGGACACATCATCAATCGGAATGCCCAGTTTGTCGGCAACGACTTGCGCGAACGTAGTCTCATGACCCTGACCGTGCGAATGCGAACCGGTGAAAACTTCGACCTTGCCCGTAGGATGCACACGCACCTCGCCTGACTCGAACAAACCGGCCCGCGCGCCGAGTGCGCCCGCCACATTTGACGGTGCCAAGCCGCACGCCTCGATGTAGCTCGAATAGCCCAGGCCGCGCTTCATACCGCGCGCTTCAGATGCTGCTTTACGTGCCGCAAAGCCCGCCACATCGGCCATCTTGATTGCACCGTCGAGCGTCGCGTCGTAGTCACCCACGTCATACGTGAGGCCCACCGGCGTTGCGTATGGGAATGTGCGAATGAAATTGCGGCGGCGAATTTCCGCCGGATCCAACTTCATGTCACGCGCCGCCACTTCGACCATCCGCTCCACGACAAACGTAGCTTCCGGGCGACCTGCGCCGCGATACGCATCAACCGGGGCGGTGTTCGTAAACACCGCCGTCACTTCAACGTAAATCGACGGCGTTGTGTATTGCCCCGCCAGCAAAGTGCCGTAGAGAATCGTCGGCACCGCCGTTGAAAAGGTCGACAGATACGCCCCCATCGCAGCTGTCGTATCCACGCGGAAGCCAAGGAACTTGCCGTCCTTGTCCATCGCCAGTTGCGCCTTCGTCACATGGTCGCGACCATGCGCATCGGACAAGAAAGCCTCGGTGCGATCCGCAGTCCACTTGATCGGACGCCCCACGCGCTTGCTCGCCCAGACGAGCACCGTTTCTTCAGCGTACACAAAAATTTTCGAACCGAACCCACCACCAACGTCCGGTGCAACCACGCGCATTTTGTGCTCGGGAATCCCGAGCACAAACGCACACATCAGCAGCCGTTCTACGTGCGGGTTCTGATTGGCAACATACAGCGTGTAGCTCTCGCTGGAGCGGTCGTACACCGCGTTGGCAGCACGCGGCTCCATCGCGTTCGGTGCGAGCCGCTGGTTGATGAGTTCCAGCGTACTGATGTGATGGGCCTTCTCAAACGCTGCCTTCACGCCCGCCTCGTCGCCATGCCCCCACGTGTAGCACACGTTGTTCGGTGCCTGATCATGCACCGCCGTCTTGCTGGCAGCCGCTGTACCGGTACTCACGACTGCAGGCAGGATGCCGTAGTCCACGTCCATGACGTCCGCCGCTGCGCGCGCCTGTTCTGGCGTCTCGGCGATCACAACGGCGACGTGATCACCGACATAACGCGCTTTGCCGATGCACAAAATCGGATGCGCTGGTTCGATCGCGGGTGTGCCATCCTTGCTGGTGATGCCCCAGCCGCAGGGCAAGCCGCCAATCTTTGACTCTTCGATGTCTTTGCCGGTAAAGATCGCGACCACGCCAGGCATTGCCGCCGCCGCTGTCGAATCGATCCCGTTGAT
>JAYWAQ010000299.1:0-1911 GCA_043782305.1 Burkholderiales bacterium | reverse complement strand
GAGCCCGCGGCTGATAGCGCGATCCAGCGCAGCTGAGTTACGGTGTCGAGTCTTGTGCCGACGTTTGTGCCGACGTTCGTGACGGCGTTTGCTGCGACGGTAGCGAAATCGCTAACCGATCCCCTCTCCCCTTGCGGGAAAGGGCTAGGGTGAGGGGTAGTCGTTGCGGCTTCAACCGGCGTTGATTGAACCTCAGCCGGAGAAGTCCTAGAAACCCGCCAAGCCAAACTAACCAACAAAAGCACAAACACAGCAAATAAAACCGACCATCCAATCGCCTGCATCCGCGTACCGACAAACGGCTCAATCACCAGCGGATAGGCCACGAGCGCAATCAGCGACGCTGCGTTCGACAGTGCAAACAAGCGATAGGGATCGCTACCCGGATGCAGTCGGGCGAAGTAGCTCTGAATCAGCGGGCTCGTCGTTGACAACAACACATAAGGCAAGCCAATAGTCACCGCGAGCAACATCAAAATTCGCGATATCGGCTCTTCCCCGCCCGCCGGTTTCCAGCTCTCTGGCGCGAGGATTGGCAGCACCAAGAGCGCCAGCAGCGCGACCACAATGTGCAGCATCGGCTGTCGCTTGGTGCCAAGCGCACGCGGCGTCACGTCCGAATACGCGTAACCCAGCAATAGCGCGCCCTGAAAGAACAGCATGCACGTCGTCCACACTGCCGAACTGCCGCCAAACCACGGCAGGATTTGCTTCGCGATGAGCGGTTGTACGAGAAAAAGGAGAAAGGCCGAGAGCGCGACAACCGCGTAAAAATGCATTGGGGAGGCTGAGGAAAACGTTGCGCAGAATTATCCCATTGGGCCTGCGCCGCTGAATGTGGGCACCGAAGAAACGACAAAGCCCCTTGCGGGGCCTTGTCAAAGATGCAGAACAAACGCGTTAGCGACGCTCCTGCAACGCCTTGATACGATCCTCCATCGGCGGGTGCGTGGAGAACAGCGCCGACCAGCCTGCCCGGTCGTTGATGCCCATGGCTTTGACGCTCGCGGGCAGTTCGCCTGGGTCGAGGCCACCCAAACGGGCCAGCGCGTTGACCATCGGCTTGCTGTTACCCATGAGTTCAGCCGAGCCTGCATCGGCGCGGAACTCGCGCTGGCGCGAGAACCAGGAGACAACGATGTGCGCGACGACGCCCAGCAACATGTCGAGCACGAACACGGTAATCATGTAGCCAATACCGGTGCCGGAGCGTTCGTTTTTGAGGATGACTTTATCGACGAAATAACCGATAACGCGCGAGAAAAAAATCACGAAAGTGTTCATCACGCCCTGCATCAGCGCCATGGTGACCATGTCGCCGTTGGTGACGTGGGCGATTTCGTGCCCGATGACGGCCTCAACCTCTTCGCGGTTCATGCTTTGCAGGAGGCCTGTCGACACCGCTACCAGCGCGGAATTTTTGAATGCGCCAGTAGCGAACGCGTTGGCTTCACCTTCGTAAATCGCGACGTCTGGCATGCCGATTTTGGCTTTGTCAGCGAACTTGCGGACGGTGGTGACGATCCACTGATGCGTTGGATCCGGCGAGTCGTTGATCATGGTCAAACCCATCGTCCACTTCGCCATCGGCTTACTGATCAGGAGCGAAAAAATCGCGCCCGTAAAGCCCATGACCAACGCGAAACCGAGCAAAGCGGTCAGATTGAGCCCGCCGGGCCCAACATAGCGGTTGAGTCCAAAAATGCTAGCGACCAGACCGAGCACCGCGACAACCGCGACGTTGGTTAGTACAAACAGCAGAATTCGTTTCATTGCGAGTTTTTCCTTTGAGAAAACACGTTGTGCGAGCGGTTCGACCCCTTGAAGTACCAGCGTCGTGACTGCGAATGTGTGAACGATACAACGAACTTCAAGAGCGTCCGTTTAGCGGTAATTCGCGCTTCGAGTGAT
>JAYWAQ010000298.1:0-1913 GCA_043782305.1 Burkholderiales bacterium | reverse complement strand
ACTGCCGGAGCCTAGACAGAACCGATCATGCAAGCCATCCGCAACATCACCTTCGTTCTGCTGCAAATTCTGCTGACCCCGGTTTTTGCATTCATCATTTGTGCGTCGTTCTGGGCTCCGCCGAAGGTAAGGAACGAGCTTTGCGCCTGGTACACACGACTATTTGTCTGGTTGGCAAAGCATCTCTGCCGCATCAACTATGTCATTGAGGGTTGGGAGAACGTGCCGAACACGCCGTTCATCGTGCTCGCCAAGCATTCGTCGACATGGGAAACGCTGATGCTCGAAAGCGTGTTTACGCCGGGCAGTTTTGTCGCGAAGAAGGAGTTGCTCTGGCTGCCATTTTTTGGATGGGGCTTCGCGTTGTCGTCCCCGATCACGATTGACCGTAAGGCAGGCGCTAAATCGATGGACAAGATGATCGAGCAAGGTAAGGAGCGGTTGAACAAGCGCGGCTTCACCATCGTCATTTTTCCTGAGGGCACGCGTATTCCTGCGGGCACCAAGGGGCGCTACAAGACAGGCGGCGCGAGGCTTGCGATTGGCTGCAACGTCCCGGTGCTGCCGGTTGCACACAACGCTGGGTACTGCTGGCCACGACATCCCTGGAAAAAGTTTCCCGGCACGATCACGATGTCGGTGCTGCCACCTATTGATCCGGCTGGCCGTTCGCTGAATGAGTTGAACGAGCTGGTTGAGACGGCAATTGAGACAGAAGTCGCACGATTGGGTGATCCGCGTTCAAAAATAAGCGCGTGATCGGATCGCTGTGGGCTTCTGGACGGCACTCTTTTCACCTCCCACCTCGCCGACTCAGCGTCCGCGCAGGCCGGCTGCTCAAGGTTCAATCAACACGGGTGAAGACAAACCACGCCGCAGCTCGTCCGGGCTGGACTATCGGCTGGAGCGCGCCCGGCGCAAATCCATTGGTCTGATCATCACAACCGAGGGCTTATTGATTCGAGCACCGAAGTGGACGCCGCTTTATGAGATTGATGCAGCGATTACCGAGCGCAACACCTGGATCGTGGCCGCATTGGCGCGGCAAAGTGCGCGGCGCTCCCAGCTGGCAGCGTATCGCGATGGGGGCCATGTGCTGTTTCGTGGCAACAAGCTCAAGGTGGAAGTGCGGCAGGGCCTGTTCGATTCGATTGATCTGACCGAGAAGCAGTGCGTCGTCACCACGCTGGATGGTACGTTCAACGCAGACGCGTTTGACGAAGAACTGAAACGGATCGCCCGATTGGAGCTACCAGAAATTGCGCGGAATATGGCGGCGGATGCGGGACTGCCTCTCGCGTCAGTGACGCTCAGTAGCGCTCGCACGATGTGGGGTAGTTGTACGTCCACTGGTCGGGTGCGGCTGAATTTTCGTCTGTTACAACTGACACCGGAATTGATGCGGCATGTCGTTGCACACGAGTTAGCGCATCTCGTGGAGTTCAATCACTCCAGGCGGTTCTGGGCGATTGTCGAGGGGCTGGATCCCAACACCAAAGCGCACAAGCGGGCGATCAAGGGTTATTCAGTGTTGCTGGAACTTTAAGTAAACGAAACTCGTTGCCCAGTCTGTTCAAACACAACGCGCGAGATCGCATCGGACAGCGGCTCACCGCTGCGTGTGTCCAGCCAGATGCCGTCAGCAAAGCGAAAGTGATAACCCCCGCTCTTCGCTGCTACCCATATCTCCTGCGTTGGTGCGTGGCGATTGATGATGATTTTTGACCGGTCGATGCAGGTTATTTCCAGCACACCCTGATTGAGCTCCACGTCGTCCGCCGCCTCAGATTCGTCAATGGTCTCGACGATTTGATCGAAGAGCGCGTCGACTGTTTCATTGAACTGGGTGGCAGAAATCATTTGCTATTATCGGATTGAACGTATCAATCGAGAAGTCTATGCGCACACGCCCC
>JAYWAQ010000297.1:0-1917 GCA_043782305.1 Burkholderiales bacterium | reverse complement strand
CAACCCCGACTCTCGCAACCGTCTGGGCAAAACCGTGCTTTTAATGGCCGCCGAGAAGGGCGATTGGACGCTCGCCCAGCTGCTGCTCAAAGACAAAGCCGATGTGAACATTGCGAGCTTGTCGAAAGTAACGCCGTTAATGGCGGCGTCGTTCGCCGGAAACGCGACTCTGGTCAAGGCGCTGCTCGATGGCGGAGCGAAGATTGATTCGCTTGATCGTGTCGCCAAACCAGCCGTCGTCTACGCCGCTGGCGAAGGACATGTGGCCGTGCTTGAGTTACTGCTGGACGCGGGAGTCGATATCAACGCGGCGTATCACAACGGACTGACCGCGCTGATGTGGTCGGCCGGTAACGGACACGCAGACGCGGTGGCGTTTCTCGTCAAGCGCGGAGCCAACAAGTCGGCACGTGACAATCGCGGAAAAACAGCGCTCGATCTAGCCAGCGAGAGTAAGGCCGATCGCGTCATCGCGGAGCTGGATAAACCGTAACCGGCGCAGCACGGACGGCCATCGGGGTTCGACTGTGATCATCCGACGAAGAAGGCGCAAAGCTTGTTGCCGTCAAGATCGCGGAAATAACCTGCATAAAAATTGTCGCCGCGCGGGCCAGCCGGGCCTTCGTCGGTTGCGCCGAGGCTGATTGCCTTTGCGTAGAGTCGATCCACGTCGGCCGTGCTTTTCATCGCGAGCGCTACCATGACGCCGTTGCCAACCGTGGCGGGCTGATCGTTGTAAGGCTTCGTAATCGCGACGGCAGGGCTGCGCTTGACGCTCCACGCGACGAACGTCTCAGAGTCAAATGTGCGCCTGGCACCGAGTTCCGCGAGTAGCGCGTCGTAGAAAGCAAACGCGCGTGGCAAGTTGTTTGAGCCGAGAGTGACGTAACCGATCATGTTTCTTCATCCTTGATTTTCTGCGCGCCGTCTTGACGCAAGCGTAAGGCCACGGAAACGCCGATGCGCAATGATAAACAGCTACAGCGCCGCGTTTGGTCAGCCCCATCAGCGGCCCGTCGCAAAGGGAGGACGCGCGTCACAGCGGAACGGCACAATAGCTCCAGTTGCAGGTTCTCAAATCAGGATTTGGATCCCATGAAAATTATTACGAAGGGGCGCGTCATTGGCGCTCTCGTGTTGTTAGGCCTCGGTGGCCTTTTGTGGGGTGGCTATGCGCTGCAGCAGAAGATGGGCGCGCCGGACGACAAACCCCGCTACAAAACGGCCGACGTGGATCGCGGCTCCATCGTGCAGTTCGTCACGGCGACGGGTACGCTAAATCCTGTGGGTTTGGTGAATGTTGGAACGCAAGTGTCGGGCACCGTGAGCGAGCTGAACGCGGACTTCAATGATCGTGTGAAGCGCGGGCAGGTGTTACTGAAAATTGACCCGACTTTGCTTCAGGCAGGTGTGAGGCAGATGACGGCGTCGCTCAATGCGGCGCGCGCACAATTGACGCTCGCTGAGAGCAACTACAACCGAAACGCAAAGCTCGTTGAGCAAGGCTTTATTTCGTCGGCCACGCTGGAGCAATTGCGGCAGGCGCTCGATGCGGCGAAGGCGGGCACCGACATGAACCGCGCGCAACTTGAGCGCGCGCAGGCGGACATGAACAACAGCGTGATCCGCTCGCCGATTGACGGCGTAATCATCAAGCGTACGGCCGATCTCGGGCAGACGGTCGCGGCGAGTTTTCAGACGCCGAACCTGTTCACCATTGCGCGCGATTTGAAGGAAATGCAGATTGACACCAATGTGTCAGAGGCGGATGTGGGCCTCTTGAAAGCGGGCCAGGCCGTCCGCTTCGTGGTGGACGCGTTTCCAGAGCGGGATTTCGAAGGCAAGGTGCGGCAGTTTCGGCTGTCACCGAACGTGCAGCAAAACGTGGTGACGTACAACGTGGTGATTGATGTGGCC
>JAYWAQ010000296.1:0-1921 GCA_043782305.1 Burkholderiales bacterium | reverse complement strand
CGTAGAGCAGGCGGCGACCCGTCTTGACGCGGACGCTGTCGGGCGTGAACAGAACGTTTGTCCTGAGCACTGACTTGCTCGCCGTATCGATGATGCTGACGCTGTGCGCGATGTGCGAATACACGAACAATCGCGTGCCGTTCGCATTCAACGCAAGCCCGGCCGGGCCGTCGGGCACGTTGATATGTTGCGCGCTGTTGGGCGAAAAACCAGCCGTCGAAATTGAAGCAGTTGGCAGCGCCGCCACTTTTGCCGACCCGAGCGCGGCAACGTACAGCGTATCGCCGTTGGGACTGAACACCATCGCCGTCGGTTGCGACAGGCTGCGCGCCTTGTCGGCGGCACTGATCGCCTGACCTTGTGGCAACGCGAAGTTGACGTGTGAATTCAGATGCACCGCGTCGACCGAACCGTTGGCCGGATCGAGCACGCTGATGCGGCTCTCGGCTAGGCGTCCGCGCACCGTCGTCCCCGTCGTGCCGGGGCCTTCGAAACGGATATGGTTTTTGGCGTCCGTGTTACTCACATAAACCTTGCCGGTGGTTGGATGTACGGCGAGATTGAAAAGCGTGGTGCCGACCGAACTCACGCGCGACTTGAGCGTTGGGGATGCGGCGTTCGCGTCAATGGCAAACAGGTCATAGTCGGGCAGAGAGAATTTGACCGATGACGACCAGTCGGTCTTCGCTTCGTCGCGCCACGCCGCACCATCGAATTTCACGATGAGGCCCGTGTCTGGCGCGCGCACGCCATCGGTGCTTGCCAGCGGCGTGGGCTTGCGATTGATCACGGCATCACGATGCAAGGTCGTTGTGCCGTTCCCCGAAAACAGCGGCGCGGCGTAAACGGTCGCGCCATCCTGACTGACCGCGAGCGCCCGTGGCGTATCCGCAAACAGCGTGAGCACCGTGAGCGGATTGCCACCCAAACTATCGTCGAGATTCGCGGAATCAAACACCCACACATCGGCTCGACCCTGACCCGCCGCAGTCAAGCCCGCTGTACTGATGCCCGGACGATTTTGCCCACGAAACGCCGCAGTGATAAACGCACGATCACGGTTCGGCCCGGCAAACACGATGTCGCGCGGCTCATCACCCACCTGCAACGTGCGCAGCACGCGTGCCGTGCCATCGAGGCGCACCACGCTGACCGAGTCCGACAGATGATTGACCACCCACACTTCGTTCGCATTACGCTCCGCCACGGCCACCGGCTCCAGCCCAACCGCTACGGTGCTTGCGAGCCGCAGCGCGTCACCTTCCACCGCATAAATTTCAAGGCAATGCGCTGGCCGGTTGGCGACGAACAGGCGCTTGCCGTCTGCAGACAAAGCAATCGGTCGAACCGGCCCACTCTCAAACACGGTGACGCTGCCCGCGATGCCATCATCGGTAACGGCGTCCGCGCCCGTGCCGCATTGAAACACAGGTTTTTGCAGGATCGCGCCAAGCGATTGTTCGACCAGAGCATTGGCCGCGCCGACCTTTGCGCCCTGGCCGCCAAAGCCAGATAGCCCCAGCAGAACGAGTGGCAGCAACATCACAGCGGACAACCGAAAAATAGTTCGACGCATCGTTTTTCTCTGGCGACATGAATCAATGCATTCTAGGGGCGGATTACCGTACCTCATGCGTCATCGTCTCGTCGGTGCGAACAGGAATCCAGTCTGTTGTTGTGCCCACGATTTGTGCATGAGCTTACGCGCCTTGGTTAGACATTCCGGCTTTGCGTTGGCTCACTCTGACGCACAGGCGCGCTCGCTGGCTCGCACTTGAGCAGTAGCCAACTCGGGTTGCCCGTTCGCGTACCCTACTCAGTGCCAGCTTCTAAAACTCAAATTGCGTGGGAAAGGCCATGAACTAGCCGCGCTGGCTGGATCATATTCGAACCAATCGCGCCCGTCGGCGCGATTGGTGCC
>JAYWAQ010000295.1:0-5410 GCA_043782305.1 Burkholderiales bacterium | reverse complement strand
CCTTCGAGCGCGCTCGAAGGCTTGTCGGATCTCGTGCAGACGTTGCGCAAGATGCAGCAACACCTAAATCCGACGCTCGAAATCGAAGGCCTGCTGCGCACTATGTACGACCCGCGAATCTCGCTGTCGCAACAGGTCGCCGCGCAGCTCGAACAGCACTTCGGCAGCAAGCTTTTCGCGACGATCATTCCGCGCAACGTGCGGCTCGCCGAAGCGCCGTCGCACGGTTTGCCGGTGTTGTTGCTGGACAAGGCCAGCAAGGGATCGATGGCTTACATGCAGTTGGCGGCGGAGCTTCTGGCGAAGCACGAAAAGGCGCATGAAACCGCTGAAGTGCCATTGGCAGCGACCGTCTGATGCCGCTAAACACCGGCCACACATTGACGACGGCGCGCATGACGCTTGCCGATATTACTGAGGCCGATTTCGCGGCCGCCTATGCGACCGATCGCGACCCGTTGGTGTTCCGCTACATCGGCGATGGCACCGGCGAGACGCGCTCATTCGAGGACTTCTGCGCGCATTTCCGCTCGCGCATCGAGAGCTGGATGAGCCCGATCTGCCGCATGTGGGTGATGCGACCTCACGGCAGCGACGACTTTCTCGGCCTCGTGTTTTTGAAACCGATGAAGGACACGCCGTATGTGGAAGTGGGCTACCGCATGCCGCAGGCGCACTGGGGCAAAGGCTATGCGACTGAGGCCGCGCACGCGGCAATCCGCTACGGCTTCGACGTGGGTGGCCTCAACGAAATCACGGCGGTGACGCATCCCGACAACGCCGCGTCGCAACAGGTGCTCACCAAGTGCGGCCTTCAGCGCGACGGCACGCTCAACTACAACGGACGCGGCGAGATCCCTTTTTTTCGCCTCAGCAAACAAGACTTTTTGAGCTCTCATGGCAACTAAATTAAAAGGCCTCGGCCGCGGACTCGATGCGCTTCTGATGCCGGAGCCGACCAAAGTGGACGCGCCCGCAGCAGGCGTCACCTCCCTGAAAATCGGCGAACTCACGGCTGGCAAATATCAGCCGCGCCGCCGCTTTGATGATGCGTCGCTCGCCGAGCTAGCGTCGTCGATCAAGGCGCAGGGCATCATGCAGCCGATCATTGTGCGCAAAACTGCATCCGGCAAACATGAAATCATCGCAGGCGAACGACGCTTCCGTGCCGCGCAGCTGGCAGGGCTCGTCGAAGTGCCGGTACTGGTGAAAGAGGTCGACGACAAAACCGCCCTCACCCTCGCACTGATCGAAAACCTGCAACGGCAGGATCTAAACGCGATTGAAGAGGCGTCGGGCCTGCAACGCCTGATCGCCGAATTCAATTTCACCCATGAACAAGCCGCCGAAGCGGTCGGCAAATCGCGCAGCGCCGTGTCGAACCTGCTGCGTCTGCTCGAGCTCGCCGCACCGGTGCAGGATCGCGTAATGGCGGGCACTCTCGAGATGGGCCATGCCCGCGCGCTCGCGCCGCTGGCCAAAGACAAACAGGTCATGCTGGCCGAAAAAATCGCGATTAACGGGCTGTCCGTCCGCGCGACCGAGGCGCTGGTCAAGGACGAAACGGGTGCCGATACCAAGAAGCGCCCCGGCATCCCCACGGCGCGCAGCAAGCAGGAAAAACTCGCCCTCAACACACCAAGGGACCCCGACCTCGACCGGTTAGAGACCGAGCTGGCCGACAGTCTCGGCACCTACGTTGAAATTTCGCATCAGGCGAACGGGCAAGGCGAGCTGGTGATTCGCTACGCTAGCCTTGATCAACTGGACGGCCTGATTTCGCGGATGAAACGTTGATCAGCTTTTTAACGAATGGGCCTGCAAACAAGGGATAGAGGCGCAAAAGCACTAAAGTCGATCACCGAAACGGATTCTTGAACAATTACGTCGCTCAGGCAGGTCCGGACAGCGGCGCATTCAGCGTAGACATCGACGCCGTACGGGCGTCCGCCTAGAATCGACCCACTGTGTTGTCCGGAATTGCAAAGGAATTATTGCCATGAAGTCACTTCTCTCGCTGGCGGCCGCCTCGCTGCTCACCGTTGCGCTGGCCTGTCCCGCATTCGCTCAGACCACGCTCAAAGTCTCCGCCATCCCCGACGAAAATCCGACTGAGTTGCAGCGCAAGTTCGCGCCGCTCGGCAAGTACCTCGAAACCAAAACCGGCATGAAGGTCGAGTTCATTCCCGTCACCGATTACGCCGCGACGGTTGAAGGACTCGCCGCCGGCAAGCTTGATATGGTTTGGTACGGCGGCTTCACCTTCGTTCAGGCTTACCAGCGCACCAACAAAACCGCGATTCCGCTGGTTCAGCGCGCGGAAGATGCCGAGTTCAAGAGCGTGTTTATCACCACCAACCCGGCGATCAAATCGCTGGCGGATCTGAAAGGCAAAACCTTCACCTTCGGCTCGGCCTCCAGCACCAGCGGCCACCTGATGCCGCGCAGCTTCATGCTGCAAGCGGGCATTGATCCTGACAAAACATTGAAGCGCGTCGCCTTCTCCGGCGCGCATGACGCGACCGCGTTGCAGGTCGCGGGCGGCAAAGTGGACGCGGGCGCGTTGAACATCAGCGTGTGGGAGAAGATGGTGGCCGACAAGAAAATCGACACTACTCAAGTGCGCGTTTTCTACACCACGCCACCTTACTATGACTACAACTGGACCGTGCGCGGCGACCTCGATCCGGCGCTGATCGGCAAGCTCCGCCAGGCCTTCCTCGATCTTGATGCAAAGAACCCGGAGCAGGCTGAAATTCTCAAACTGCAACGCGCCGTCAAGTTTATCCCGACTAAAGTTGAAAATTACGCTGGCATCGAAACCGCTGCAAAATCAGCAGGCCTTTTGAAATAAACGCGCAGGCAGTACCGATGGATCACCGGCTGCAGCTGGCAGCCGTTTCACACTGTTACGTCGAAGGCAAATGCGCGATCAAGGATATCGATCTGGCAATTGAGCCGGGCGAACAGGTTGCGTTGATCGGCCCGTCCGGCGCCGGCAAAACCACGTTGCTGCACACCCTCGCGCTGGCGCTTGAACCGACACGAGGCACCTTCACCTGGGGCGACAACAATCCCTGGACGATGACCAGCCGAGCGCGCCATCAACTGCGCGCCGAAAGCTTTCTCGCACCACAACAACCACCGCTGCCACCGCGACAACGCGTGGTGCATGCCGTACTCGCCGCCCGCCTCACCCGCGCAGGCACGTGGTCCGCACTGCGCTCACTGCTGGCCACGCCCAGAGCGACCGACGTGCGCGAAGCCTTCAACGCGCTGGAAGGGTTTCGACTCGACGACAAGCTGTGGTTGCGCTGTGATCGTCTATCTGGCGGCGAACGGCAACGCGTCGGGTTGGCGCGAATGTTTGTGGCGGCGAGCCCCGTGAATCTGCTCGACGAGCCGGTCTCATCACTCGACCCGGTGCTGGGTGCGGCCTCGCTCGCGGCCGTGCAGGTGGATGCAGCGCGGCGCAGCGCCACCCTCGTGGTCAGCCTGCACGACGTGAATCTTGCACGCGAACGCTTCAGCCGATTGATCGGCCTGAAAGACGGCCTGCTTCAGTTTGACCTGCCCACCAGCGAGGTGACGGAAGATCGTCTTCGCGAGCTCTACGGTGAGGAGTTCGGCATCGCTGTCGCAAATTTTGGCCTGCCTGATGCCGGCACATCGCAGCAAAGCGTCATCGTCGCGGGCTGCGGTTGAACGCCATTCAATTTATATCTGTGGGAGCCGTTCCACCGCGAAAGGAGTTCCCAGTCGCAGGCATCGCGGTGGAACCGCTCCCACCGAGACATTGTCGGCCAGCGCAATGACCGCGCTAACCATCAACAACAACACTCTCCGCGACCCGGTCTGGCATCAACGCCTCGGCTGGACGGCGGCGCTGGCGTTGCTGCTCATCCCGGCGCTGTGGATGGTCGAATTCAAGCCGTGGATATTTTTCGATCAGCAGAGTCTCAAGGCGGGTGGCTCGTTCGTTAGATCTTTCTGGCCGCCAGCGCACGACGCTGAATTTTTGCGGCTGCTGGTTTCTTCAACATGGAACACCATCGCCGTGGCGACCACCGGCGTTACGTTGGGCTTGGTCATCGCCATTCCCGCCGCGTTACTTGGCAACCGCGTCCTGTCTGTGTCGGCGCTGGCGCATGGACGCATGGGGATGCTTGGCCGCGCTGTTCGTGGGTTTACTCGCGCCGCGCTCATCCTGCTTCGATCCATACCTGAACTGGTGTGGGGCCTGATTTTTGTCCGCGCGGTGGGACTCGGCGACACCGCTGGCGTGCTCGCCATTGCGCTCACTTTTGGCGGCATGATGGGCAAGGTGTTCCTCGAAGTGTTCGAGAGCGTTGACCGGCGGCCCGCCCTCGCGCTGCTCAACAACGGCAGCTCACGGCTCGGTGCATTTTTGTACGGCACGCTGCCCACCTGCGCGCCAGAGCTCGCGAGTTACCTTGTGTTCCGCTGGGAGTGTGCGATACGCTCATCAGTGATTCTGGGCTTTGTTGGCGCGGGCGGTTTGGGCCAGCAAATGGAGCTGTCGATGAAGATGCTCGCGGGGGGTGAGGTGGTCATGTTCCTGCTCGCCTTCGTCGCACTGGTGTCGCTGGCCGATCTGGTCAGCAAACGGTTGCGCGCATGGATGCAATGACCCCAAAGTCTCTGCCCAAACAGCCCGCGGGACAGGGCGTACCGCGTCTGTTTTTACTGGGCGTTGCGGTGTTTGTGATCACCTGTTTTGTGACGTTGAAGGGCGATTGGTCTGGGCTGTTCTCGCTGCAATCCCTGCGCAAAATGCTCGGCCTGTTCGGCGAGTTTTTTCCGCCGGAGATGAGCGCCGGATTCCTGCAAAAAGTTGCACTCGGCTTTTTCGAAACACTGGCGATTTCCGTTGTCGGCACCTTGCTCGCCATCGTGTTGGCACTGCTACTCGCCCGCCCTGCCGCTGCCGTTGGGCCACGTCGTGCCATCGCCCGCCTGCTGCTCAACGGACTGCGCGCCGTACCGGAGCTGGTGTGGGCTGCGCTCTTGGTCATCGCTGCCGGGCTGGGCCCGTTCGCCGGCACGCTCGCGCTGGCGCTACACACGTCGGGCGTTCTGGGCCGCCTGTTCGCCGACGCTTTCGAAAACGCGCCACCCGAACCCGCACTGGCCTTGACTCGAAACGGCGCATCGGCCACCAACGCGTTCTGGTACGGCACGCTGCCCACCGTATTGCCGCAGTTGGTGAGCTACACGCTCTACCGCTGGGAGAACAATATTCGCGCCGCAGCCGTCCTCGGGGTGGTCGGCGCCGGCGGCCTGGGCCAGCTGCTGGCCTTTCACATGGGCCTGTTCCACATGGGCAAGACAGCCACCCTGCTGATGGCGATGCTGGCGCTGGTGGCGCTGGTGGACGGGCTCAGCCACC
>JAYWAQ010000294.1:0-5420 GCA_043782305.1 Burkholderiales bacterium | reverse complement strand
ATATCCTGTTACTTTTGTATTTTCACAAATATCTGAAAACCGTAAAGATCACACGTCTGTGGCCGCGAAGACCCTTCGCTATTCGCAGCTACATCAGCTTTTCTCTGAAAGCACCAATAAATATGGGCAATGACTCACTTGCTATCAAAGTCGGCTATTGCCGTTTTACGCATTTAGCCCAATTGAAATGGCGATTTCCGGCGAAAGCTGATGCGGGAAATGAACGAGCCGCACCAAGATCAGTTCGACGATGGCAAACGACATATGGACGAATCGGCCGTTCGTATAGCGAGTACCAAGCACCGGCATTTCAGCCGCAGGCCGCCGAGCCTTTCTCGAAAGACACAGTAGTGCAACTTCACTGCTACAATTTAAGGCTTTGTTTCATAAGCGTTTTTCGGGATTTTGGTGCTTGGTTCTTTGTTGCGGAAAAGCTTTTCCGCGCTCAAGCCCGCCGTAGTGCCCGACTTGCCGCTTGCCTAACCTTTCGGAGAATCACAATGGCTATTGAACGTACCTTTTCCATCATCAAACCTGACGCAGTGGCCAAAAACGCCATCGGTGCCATCGTCTGTCGCTTCGAAGCCGCTGGACTCAAAGTCATCGCTTCGCGCATGGCTCACCTGTCGCAGGCTGAAGCTGAAGGCTTCTACGCTGTGCACAGCGCGCGTCCGTTCTTCAAGGATCTGGTCAGCTTCATGGTCTCCGGCCCGGTCGTTCTGCAAGTGTTGCAAGGCGAAAACGCAATCGCCAAAAACCGTGACCTGATGGGTGCGACCGACCCTAAGAAAGCAGCGCCAGGAACGATCCGCGCTGATTTCGCCGACTCCATCGACGCCAACGCTGTTCACGGCTCTGACGCACCTGAAACCGCTGCGCTGGAGATCGCATATTTCTTCCCGGCAAGCCAGGTTTTCGGCAAGTAAGCACGGCTGACCCAGTCTTGCGCGCATGATTTTTCACACTCAGTGGCTGATCTACAAAATCTTCTTGAGCTAAACCAGCCTGCGCTGGCCGCTTTTTTCGCCCAGGTCGGCGAAAAACCGTCCAGCGTGAAGATGCGCGCGAAACAAACCCTCAAGTGGCTGCATCAATCGCAGGTCACTGAGTTCTCCGCGATGACCGACATCGCCAAAACCACCCGCGACACCCTCGCCGCGCACTCCGAAATCCGCGACCTCACGGTCATCACGGACAAAACCGCGAGTGACGGCACCCGCAAATGGCTCTTTGACGTCGGCAGCAGCGCGGTGGACGCGGTATTCATTCCCGAGGATGATCGCGGCACGCTGTGCATCTCCTCTCAAGCGGGCTGCGCACTCGATTGCGCATTCTGCTCGACCGGCAAACAGGGCTTTAATCGCAACCTCTCCACGGCCGAAATCATCGGCCAGCTTCGCTACGCAGATCGCGTTTTGAAGGCAGACATCGGCATCATAGGCCGCACGCTCGACGGCGTGCAGCCGGTCACCAATGTGGTGATGATGGGCATGGGCGAACCGCTCGCCAATTTCGAAGCCGTTGTGCCCGCCCTGGAGTTGATGCTAGACGACAACGCGTACGGCTTATCGCGCCGTCGCGTTACCGTGTCCGCGTCGGGGCTGGTGCCGCAGATTGACGAGCTGGCGAAGCGCTGCCCGGTCGCACTGGCGGTGAGCCTGCATGCACCTACCGACCCGCTGCGCGATGTCCTGGTGCCGACCAATAAGCGTTACCCGATTGCCGAGCTGCTCGCTGCATGCAACCGCTATCTTGAGTTCGCCCCGCGCGACTTCATCACATTTGAATACGTGATGCTGGACGGTGTGAACGATCAGCCTGAACATGCCGAAGCGTTGATAAAAATCGCGCGTCAAGTGCCCTGCAAATTGAATCTGATTCCGTTTAATCCGTTTCCGAACTCCGAATTCAAAAAATCGCCGCGCGAACGCATTCTTGCCTTTCAGCGGCGCTTGTCGGATGCGGGCATTGTGACGACAATTCGCAAGACGCGCGGCGATGATATTGACGCGGCTTGCGGGCAGCTCGCGGGCCAGATCAATGATCGTACGCGGCGAACGTCAAAGGTGATCGCGATTCATGCCGCCCGAACTGTCGGCGCGACCCCATAATGGGTGTCGCAACAAGTTCCACATCAGGCTCAAGGGAAACGCTTTGAAAACTACCAACGGTCTCCTCAAATTCACCGCCTTGTGCTGATTAATCGCGCTCCTCGCGGGATGCAGCGGTTTTGGCAAAACAGCCGAGGCGGTCGAAGAAGCGCAGACGACCACGCAAAGCAGCGCAGAAAATCCGCTGCGATACCGTGCCCGGGTGCACACCGAACTCGCGTCAAACTATTTTCAGCGTGGGCAAATGGCTGTCGCACTTGAAGAGCTAAACGAGGCGGTGCGCCTCGATGCGAAATACGGTGTAGCGCACAGCATTCTGGGGCTTGTGTATGCCGATCTGGGCGATCTAGTCAAGGCCGAGGCGTCCTTCAAGACGGCCATCGCGGTCGCGCCTGCCGAAGGTGATATCCGCAACAATTACGGCTCGTTTTTGTGCCGGCAGAACCGCGCCAAAGAAGGCCTGGAGCAGTTTGATGCGGCGCTCCGTTTGCCCCTTTACTCAACGCCAAACATCGCGCTGGAAAACGCCGGCAGCTGCGCGCTGGCGGCCAGCCTGATTCGTCCTGCCGAAGGTTACTTCGCGCGGCTGGTACAAATTCAGCCGCTCAATTCTCGCGGGTATCAGGGACTCGCGGCGATTGCGTTGAAGACGTCGCGCTTTGATGAAGTGCGCCGTCAGGTTCGCATGGGCCTCAACGCGCAGCCCACGAGCCCGGAGCTTTATTTTTATGGGGCCTGTGCAGAGCGTCGACTGAGCGACAAGGCGACCGAGGACAGCTACACGCAGCAACTGCGCTCGCGCTACGCCGATTCACCTTTGAACGAACAATTGCGCAAGGGAGGCTGCGATTGAGTGCAACTGACGACGCGGCCCCGTCTGGAGCTGTGACTATTCCCGCTTCGGCAGACAAGACGCCAGGTGCTTTGCTGCGCGAAGCGCGCGAACGCGCTGGCCTGTCGCAAGACGACATCGCAGGCAAGTTGAAACTCGCGCCACGCCAGATCGCCGCGATTGAAACTGGCGACTGGAACTCCCTGCCCGAGCGCACGTTCACGCGCGGCTTCATGCGCAGCTACGCGCGCATCGTCGGTCTTGATCCCGACATCGTCGGCCTTGATCGCTCACCGTCACAGCCCAATGCCGGTGGCGAATTGAAGCCAACACCGGAGGCTATCGGCGAGGTCACGATGGAGCATGATCGCGGCAGGACGGGCGCTGCCCGCTGGGCGGTGCCGTTCCTGTTGGTGGCCGTGTTAGCAGCGGGTGTCGCCTATTTTCAATGGGGCGAACTGATCAGCCTTGGCGCGCTGAAAATCGGCACACCGTCGGCGCAATCGAGCGGCGCAAAAACGTCGTCGGCTGCGCCCAATTCAGCGGCAACCTCCACGGCGGCGAGCCCCTCGAAAGCGCCAGACGCAGCTGTGACGCAACCACTTTCCTCCGGTAGCGTGATCGCACCTGCGACCTCTGCCGACGGAAAAGATGCAGCAGCAACGGCGGCGCCGACGCTGTTGTTGCCCCCCGTTGAGCCCGCAGCGGCGGCGACGCCAACGCTGGCTCCGTCGCCTTCACTCGCGGTGGCAAGCCCCGGCGAGAAGCGCATTACCATCACCTTCAAAGGCAAATCCTGGACGGAAGTGCGCAGCAAGGGCGACGTGATTTACTCTGAGGCGTCACTGCCAGGCAGCAAGGAATTCAATGGCAAACCGCCACTGTCGTTCATCGTCGGCAACGCGAGCAACGTAGTCCTCAACATCGACGGCAAGCCCTACGATATGAGCTCGATCACGCGCAACGATGTCGCGCGATTTCGCATTGAATAGCTTCGAATAGTTTCACCCATGGCGATCTCCAGCTCCCCGATTATCCGGCGTCCCTCACGGCAAGTTCGCATCGGTCATGTGCTGATGGGTGGCGACGCGCCCATCGTTGTGCAGTCGATGACCAACACCGACACCGCCGATATTCAGGGGACGATTGATCAGGTGTTCGCACTCGCCAATGCGGGCTCGGAGCTGGTGCGCATCACCGTGAATTCGCCGGAAGCCGCCGCTGCGGTCGCCGCGATTCGCGAAGGACTGGACAAACTGCATTGCAATGTGCCGCTCGTAGGTGACTTTCATTTCAACGGTCACAAGCTGCTGCGTGACTACCCCGATTGCGCCAAAGCGCTCGCGAAGTACCGCATCAATCCGGGCAACGTCGGTCGTGGCAACAAGCACGATACGCAGTTTGCGCAGATGATCGAGATCGCCTGTCGCGAGAACAAGCCGGTGCGTATCGGCGTTAACTGGGGCAGCCTCGATCAGGATTTGCTCGGTCGCCTGATGGACGCGAACGCGGCGCTGCCGATGCCGAAATCGGCGCAACAGGTGATGCGCGATGCGCTCGTCATGTCGGCGCTCGAATCGGCCGCGTTGGCAGAAGACGTGGGACTACCGGGCAACCTCATTTGCCTGTCGTGCAAGGTCAGTGGTGTGCAGGATTTGATCGCGGTCTATTCCGATCTGGCGGCGCGTTGCGACTATCCGCTGCACCTGGGCTTGACCGAGGCGGGTATGGGCTCGAAAGGCATCGTCGCCTCGACAGCCGCCATGGGAATCCTGTTGCAGCAAGGCATTGGCGACACGATTCGTGTCTCGCTCACGCCGGAGCCCGGTGGAGACCGCACCAAAGAAGTCATCGTCGCGCAGGAAATGCTGCAAACGATGGGCTTGCGCACGTTCACGCCGCTTGTCACCGCCTGCCCCGGCTGCGGTCGCACCACGAGTACATTTTTTCAGGAATTGGCCGCGAAAACGCAAAGCTATCTGCGCGCGCAAATGCCGGTCTGGCGCGAGCGATATGCCGGTGTCGAAGGCATGAGCGTCGCCGTGATGGGCTGCGTGGTGAATGGCCCTGGTGAATCGAAAATGGCGAACATTGGCATCAGTTTGCCGGGTACGGGCGAGCTGCCGGTCGCACCGGTGTACGAAGACGGCAAGAAAACCGTCACGCTCAAGGGCGACCGGATTGCTGAAGAGTTTCAGGCGATGCTGGATGCTTACGTGCAGCGGACTTACGGCAACGGGTCGCCCGGGTCGTCAGGGGAAACTGATCAACGACATCTGGCAGAAGCACGCGATTCGACGTCACCAAAAGTCATTCCGATCCACGCAGTGTGACCTCTCCGTAGATACAGCTTTTTGTTGGAATCCCTAGCGCATTGGGGCTAACGGTCGAAATCGGTAAAAGCCGATTACAGGCGAAAAGTGCCTGCAGCCTCAATGCAGCGGTCGTTATGTACAAAAGCTGATAAACGACATTCA
>JAYWAQ010000293.1:0-14945 GCA_043782305.1 Burkholderiales bacterium | reverse complement strand
TGACCGTTCAGGTCGAACCGCCGGAAACCGAGATGCGTGTGGCGATTTTGCTGGCCAAGGCGAAAGAGAGTCGGGTGGAGCTGGACGAGCAGGTCGCTTTCTTTATCGCCAAACACATCCGCTCCAACGTGCGCGAGCTTGAAGGCGGTTTGAAGCGTGTGATCGCCTATGCCGGCTTTCACACTGTCTCGATCACGCCGCAGGTCGCCAAAGAGGCGCTGCGTGACCTGCTGGCGGTGCAGTCGCGCCAGATCTCGATTGAGAACATCCAGAAAACGGTGGCTGACTATTACAAGATCAAGGTCAGCGACATGCATTCCAAGAAGCGTTCGCGCATCGTGGCCAGGCCGCGACAGATGGCGATGGCGATGGCCAAAGAATTAACCCCGATGTCCTTGCCCGAGATCGGGCAGAACTTTGGGGGGCGCGATCACACAACGGTGCTTCATGCCTGCCGGCAAATCGCGTCGTTGCGGGAAAGTACGCCACAAATTCAGCATGATTTCTCGTTTTTGCTTCAGGTTTTAAGAAGCTGAGCAGTGAGGTTATCTGGTGTTATGAACAGTATTTAGGTGATCTGAAATAGGTGTTGATAAATAGATAGCGTTTGTGGATAAGTCTCGAAATGACTCATGCGAAATTTCTCATCCACAACTCACCCGCTTTCGTTACAGGTCGCTCAACCAGCCTTTGATCACACGCAAGTTATTGAATTTATTGTCTTTTTAGAGTTGTTAACAGCGTCCGCCGCACATTGTTAAATAGGATTACGTATATATGCAATTTAAGAACATACCTCGCGATCTGGTGTTGAAACCACTTCAGGCTGTGTCGGGCATCGTCGAGCGTCGGCAGACGCTGCCGATTCTGGCCAACGTTTTGTTTGAGCACAAAGGCAACACGCTGACCACGATTGCGACGGATCTTGAGTTGCAGATTTCAGCGAAAGTCCAGGTCACGGACAGCGGCGATCAGTCAATCACGGTGGCTGCACGCAAATTGCAGGATCTTTTGCGCGCATTGCCGGATACCAGCGAAGTTTCGCTCGATGCCAAAGATGGAAAGATGGCTGTTAAGGCCGGTAAAAGCCGCTTCAGCCTGCAAACGCTGCCCGCGGCTGACTACCCACGCCTGACCATGAGCCAGGAGCAGCTACAGAGCTTCTCGCTGCCGCAAAAGCTATTGAAGGCGACGCTGCGTTTGGTCGAGTTCGCGATGGCGCAGCAGGACATTCGTTTCTACCTGAACGGCATGCTGTTCGTGCTGGAGAAAGATCAACTCGTGTGTGTCGCCACCGACGGTCATCGCCTGAGCTACGCCGTGATGCCGGTGGAGGGTAACTTCTCGAAGCAGGAAATCATCGTTCCCAGAAAAACGGTGATTGAGCTGTCGAAGCTGATGACGGACACCGACGAGCCGATCACCATCGACATCCTTGCCAATCAGGTGCGCTTCAGCTTCGGCAACATCGAACTCACGAGCAAAGTGATCGACGGCAAGTTCCCCGATTACAACCGTGTGATTCCGACTTTGCACACCAAGCTCATCACCATTGATCGTTTGTTGTTGTTGAGCACATTGCAACGTGCGGCGATTTTGTCGAACGAACGTTTCCGGGGGGTTCGTGTGAGCCTGTCGAACGGTGCTCTGAAGATCGCCTGTACCAACAACGAGCAGGAGGAAGCCGAAGAAGAAATTGAAGTAGCCTACGAAGGCAACACGGTTGATATCGGTTTCAACATCAATTACCTGCTCGATGCGCTGGCCACGCTGTCATCCAACGAGATCACGATTGCCTTGCAGGACTCGGCGGCGAGCGCATTGTTCACTGTGCCCGGTCGCACCGATTTCAAATACGTTGTGATGCCGATGCGGATTTAGTTGTCCCAAGCTACGTGTGGGAGCGGTTCTACCGCTACTTTATTCCAAATCTGAACAAGGGATCGGGCTAAATCGTTCTCACAGTTTCAGAGAAAAATTCAGAAAAAATTTCATGTCCGATACCGAAAAAAAGCCCGCTGCCGCCTCACCCGAATACAACGAAGATTCGATCCGGATACTCAAAGGTCTTGATGCTGTTCGTAAGCGTCCCGGCATGTACATCGGCGACACCAGCGATGGTTCCGGTCTGCATCACATGGTGTTCGAAGTGCTGGACAACGCGATTGACGAAGCGCTTGCAGGCATTTGCGATGACATCAAGGTCATCATTCATGCCGACAATTCGATCTCGGTCGCCGACAACGGTCGCGGTATTCCGACGGCAGTCAAAGAAGATGATGATCTCAAGCGCTCCGCTGCAGAAATCGTAATGACCGAGCTGCACGCAGGCGGCAAGTTCGATCAGAACTCCTACAAAGTCTCCGGCGGTTTGCACGGTGTGGGCGTGTCGGTGGTCAACGCATTGTCCGACTGGCTGAAACTCAAAATCTGGCGCGACGGCAAAGTGCACGAGATGGAATTCCGTCGCGGCGAAGCTGTCTCGCCATTGAAGATCACCGGAGAAACGCGTAACCGTCGCGGCACTGAAGTGCACTTCATGGCCTCGGCGGAAACTTTTGTTAACGTTGAATTTCACTTTGAGATTTTGGCGAAGCGCATTCGCGAGCTCTCATTCCTGAATCACGGCGTCAAGATCGAACTGGTTGATCAGCGCACCGGTAAAAGCGAAAACTTCGCGTACTCCGGCGGCATCAAAAGCTTTGTTGAATACATCAACAAGGCGAAGACGGTTCTGCACAAAAACATCTTTTATTGCATGAGCGAAAAAGCGGGCATTACCGTTGAAGTCGCGATGCAGTGGAACGACAGCTACGGCGAAAACCTGCAGGTCTTTACCAACAATATTCCGCAGCGTGACGGCGGTACGCACTTGACTGGCCTGCGTGCCGCGATGACGCGGACCATCACCAAATACATCACCTCGAACGAGCTCGATAAAAAAGCCAAAGTTGAAGTGTCTGGCGACGATGCGCGCGAAGGCTTGACCTGCATTTTGTCGGTCAAAGTGCCTGATCCGAAGTTCAGCTCACAGACCAAAGACAAGCTCGTTTCCAGCGAGGTTCGCCCGGTCGTCGAAGAAATCGTCGCCGAAAAATTGGCCGACTTCCTGCTCGAATATCCGTCGGATGCCAAGATCGTTTGCGGCAAGATTGTTGACGCCGCACGTGCTCGTGAAGCCGCTCGCAAAGCCCGTGAAATGACGCGCCGCAAAGGTGTGCTCGACTCAATGGGCCTGCCCGGAAAGCTTGCTGACTGTCAGGAAAAAGACCCGGCGCAGTGCGAGCTCTACCTGGTGGAGGGTGACTCCGCAGGCGGAACAGCCAAGCAGGGCCGTGATCGTAAATTCCAGGCGATCCTACCGTTGCGCGGCAAAGTATTGAACGTCGAAAAGGCGCGCTTCGACAAGGTCATCTCATCCGAGCAAATCGTGACCCTCATCACCGCGATGGGTACCGGCTTTGGCAAGGATGATTACAACGTCGAGAAACTGCGTTATCACCGCATCATCATCATGACCGATGCTGACGTCGACGGCGCGCACATCCGCACGCTGTTGCTCACGTTCTTCTATCGCCAGATGACCGATCTCGTTGAGCGCGGCCACATCTACATCGCGCAGCCGCCGCTGTACAAAGCAAAGATCGGCAAGGAGGAGCAATACCTCAAGGACGAGCTAGAACTCAAACAATTCCTGCTGCGCATTTCGCTCAAGGGCGCGGAGTTCAAGCCGACCGCTGACGGTGCCGCGTTGTCTGAGACCGCGCTCGCTGATCTCGCGCGGCAATACCTGGTGGCAGACGCCGTGATCGAGCGCAACTCGCGCACCATTGATCGCCGCGCGCTTGACGCCTTACTGCTCGGCGCAACCGTGTCGCTTACTGATGAGGCCTCATCCATCGCCGGTGCCGCCTCGATGCAGGCGATCATCACCGATCCGGAACTCGTGGTCGAGCCGTTCTACGACGAAAAGGCCGAAGAATGGTTGCTGCTGCTCAAACGCACGCACAACAAGCGCACCACGCAAACAATCCTCGCCGCCGGCTTCCTCGAAAGCGGCGACTATCAGCAGATCAAGAAAGCCGCTGAGCTGCAATCGATGGTGGGCGTTGGTGCCGTCGTCTCGCGGATAGACGGCAAAGGCAACCGCGAAGAAGCCACCATGACCGGCTTCAAGCAGGCCCTCGACTGGCTGCTGGACAAAGCCCGCGCCAACCTCACCATCCAGCGCTACAAGGGCCTGGGTGAGATGAACGCCGAACAACTGTGGGACACCACGATGGACCCGAAAGTCCGCCGCCTGCTCAAAGTGCAGATCGAAGACGCAATTGCTGCGGATGAAATTTTCACTACGCTGATGGGTGAAGAAGTCGAACCGCGTCGAGCGTTTATTGAGGGCAATGCTTTGGGTGTGCGGAATTTGGATGTGTAGTCAGGTTTCAAAAGCAAAGGGAAGGGTATGAATCGGGCGTTTTTCGCTTACGTCGTCACGCCGTCTTTACTTTTGCTAGGAGCGTGCGCTTCCTCGATCAATCACGTTAATGCCGATCGTTACTATGAACTTGCGTTGCAAGCAGAGGCAAACGGAAACTGGGCGGGCGCTAGACAAGCCTATTCTCGTGCACTAGTCAATGCGAGACTCGGTGGCGCGCAAGTTGGATACGTTTCGGCGGTCACGTACAACCTCGGGCGCATGGTGGGTTACGAATGCGATTACGATGAAGCAGAGAGGTTGCTTCTCGAGGCTCTTTCTCTGGAAGAGAGAGTGACCCCAGCAAATACTGCGAATTTGACAAAGCGTTGGTCAGAGCTCGCGCGCCTAAGTTTCGATCAAGGAAAATACAAATCGTCGGCAGATTGGTACGCTAAAGCGATTCCAGAACTCGAACGCTTGGGCGTGCTCGCGAGCGACCCGATTGGTTTTGCACGGTACATCGAAGACTATTCTGACGCGCTAGACAAAGCGAGCGACGTAGCAGCGACCACATGGCGCAAACGCGCGTCCGACCTTAGGAATTCAAATCCGACGAAGTCGGCTAGCTTTTTGCCAACCTACTACCGTGATCGGTGCGCTAAACGATCAAGTGGGTGAGAGGGCAGGTATGGCCGACAGCTTGCTGCGCTTGCCCTTTCGTATCGCGTTGGATAATTCGTCGAAATGGAGAATAAACAAATGGAACTCACCGCAGTCCTGACTCATGCCGAAGAAGGTGGTTTCGTTGCTTTAAATCCGGAAACCGGAACGACCACGCAAGGCGAATCCATCGAAGAGGCGCTCGCCAATCTTCGTGAAGCGACCACGTTGTATCTTGAAGAGTTTCCGCAAGCTTCGTTGGGTCATCCGTTCGTAACGATGTTCTCGGTTCCAATGGCTGCTCATGCCTAAACTTCCGCGCGTCTCTGGCGCAGAGGTGGTTCGGGCGTTACAGCGACTTGGTTTTGAAAAGGTTCGACAGAACGGAAGCCACGTCGTGATGCGGCGCGGCAGTTCAGGTTGTGTCGTCCCATTGCATAGCGAAGTGAAGGTCGGCACGCTTGCTGGCGTGCTGCGGCAGGCTGGTGTGAGCGGCGACGAGTTTATAGGCGCGTTGTAGCTGGGCACCTTGTCGCCGACGCGTCACTTGAACGGATTAACAACCTTCACCGTTCCAATTACTTGCCCGGGCTGCATGTCTTCGCTGTAGAGCGTTTCACACTGCGCGAGTGTCGCTGCGGCGATGATTAGGCCGTCCCAATGTGAGAGTTGGTAGCGCGTGGCGAGCGCCTGTGCGAGGCGATAGGTTGATAGCGTGATCTCGTGAACCGTGCTGGTGTTGGCTATCGCGTCGGCGAGCTGGTAGGCGGTTTCACGATCCTTGCCGCATTTTTTGCAGACGGCGACAAATTCGTTGAGGACCTGTACGCTGATGTGTGGCTGTGCACTCGCCAGTCGGCGCGCGATCTTTTCCTTCTTGCCACTATCGAGCAGGTAGCCGAGGACGTTGGTGTCGAGAAAGACGGGCATCAGCGCCGCTGGTTCAGCTCGTCGCGATCAAACTTGAAGCCTTTGGGCAAGGTGCCGCGATGCGCGTCAAAGATCGATAGATCGGCCACGGGTTCTTCGTAAGGCACGACTTTGGCCACCGGCTTGCCGTGGCGCGTGATGACCGCAGGTTTGCCCGCGAGCGCGGCGTCGATCACTGCACTTAATTGTGCTTTGGCTTGGGCAAGAGAATAGGCAGACATATGAGTTAAATGACCATAAGTTATAGTCATATTTTAAGTGATTGCCGCATTATCCGCAACTCCGTCGCCTGCGATGAACGAGTTACGCTTCGCCAACCGTACTCACACATTCGTCATGACCCACGACACCAGCATCGTTTTCATCTGTATGGGCAACATCTGCCGTAGTCCGACAGCAGAAGGCGTGTTCCGGCATATGGCACGGACGGCAGGGCTGATTGAGCGCATCGCGATTGATTCGGACGGACGCACAACTATCACCCCGGCGAGCCGCCGGATGCGCGGTCGCAGCGTCATGCGTTGCGGCACGGCTATGACCTTTCGGGTTTGCGTGCGCGAGCGCTTTCCGGGGCAGACATTGAACGCTTCGACTGGCTGATCGTTATGGATGATCTGAACTATTCGACGGTGCGCTCGCGCATGGCAGACGTTCATCAGCACAAGCTGCGGCGGCTGACGGAGTTTTGCCAGAGGGATGCGCACAAAAGAGTGCGCGAAGTGCCCGATCCGTACTACGGCGAGCGCGCGGATTTTGAGCGCGTGCTGGACTTGGTGGAGGACGGTTGCGAGGGTTTGCTGGTGCAGATTCACCAAAAGATAGGTCGCGAGACGTAGTGCGGAGTCGCCGTACGATCCGAATTTCCGTGAGCGACAGCTTTTCCATAAAGCTAAGGCCCTATTGGGGCTAGCACACCATTTTGTGCTTTGTCGACAATAGCTATTGTCTGCTTCTAGCCCTTATAAATAAGGCTTTCAGCGAAAAGCGATAAAGCGACTACGCAGCCAAAGGTAACGCCGAGCGATCCACAAATCGATCCGCGGCGTGCTGGTAATACGACGAGAAATCGTTGAACGCTGCGAGTGATTTCTCGATGCTTTGATCATCGCGCAGCGCGAAGGTGGTGAATCCGGCGCGCGACATCAAAAAGATCTGGTCGCGTTGCACATCGCCGACGGCGCGCAACTCGCCGATGAAGCGATAGCGCTCGCGCAAGAGCGTTGCTGTCGAGTAGCCACGGCCGTCGGTGTAGGCTGGAAATTCGATGGCGATCAGCGCGAGCTTTTCGAGATCGTTGGCGATCAGCGCGGGATCGTCGGAGGGTGAAAGTTTCACGCCGAGCGCGCCGTTCGTGCCGACATACTTCTGCCAGGTGCCCGAGAATTCGCGGAATTCGGTGAGCGGCAACAGCACTTTCGCGCCGGCCGGAATCGCGTTCGCGTCGCCGGTGTATTCGATCCAGCCGTCGGTGCCAGCCTTGGCATCAACGACGCCGTAACGGTTAATTAGCTTCGGCATAAACGCGCTCCTTGAAAGGTTCGATTCCGGTGCGTGCGACGACGTCGACGAAGCGTTCGTCATCGCGTTCGCGCAGGCTTAAGTAAGTCGTAATGAGGTTTTCGATAACGTCGGTGACTTGCGCGCGGGCAAACGACGGGCCGATGATCTTGCCGATCTTCGCTGTCTGCGTGCCGCCCTGCGCAATACTTTGCGCCCCACCGATCGTGATCTGGTACCACTCTTCTTCGTGCTTATCGACGCCCAGAATGCCGATGTGGCCGACGTGATGATGGCCACAGGCGTTGATGCAGCCCGAGATATTCAGATCCAGCTCACCAATGTCAAACTGGTAGTCGAGCGACTCAAAGCGCTCATGGATGGCCGCAGCGACCGGGATCGACACCGCGTTCGCGAGATCACAAAAATCGCCGCCGGGGCAGGCGATGATGTTGCCGATTAGGCCGATGTTTGGCGTCGCCATGCCCATGGCTTTCAGCTCACGCCACAGCTCGGGCAGTACGCCCAGTTCAACGTCGGAGAACACGAGATTTTGCTCGTGGGTGACGCGCAGCTCGCCCTGATTGAATTGATCTGCCAGCGCGGCAACGCGATCAAGCTCGTCGGCGGTGATGTCACCCGGAGGCGCGCCGATGCGCTTGAGTGACAGCGTGACGGCCGCATAGCCGCTCACGCGGTGCGCGTGCACATTGCGACGCTGCCAGCGTGCGAATTCGCTGTTGGCTGCGGTGAATGTGACCGTCGCCGCATCGTCCGAAGGCAATGATTTGTAAGCCGGCTGCGTGAAGCGCGCAGAGACGACGTCGATCTCGTGCTGCGACAGGAGCGTCGGACCATTTTTGGTGGCTTCGAATTCGGCTTCGACCCATTCGGCGAATTGCGCAGGTGTCGATTCCTTGACCAGAATCTTGATGCGTGCCTTGTATTTGTTGTCGCGACGACCGAGGCGGTTGTACACGCGCAGCACGGCTTCGAGATAGGTGATCAGGTGTTGCCACGGCAGGAACTCGCGAATAGCGGTGCCAACAATTGGCGTGCGACCGAGACCACCGCCAACGATCACGCGGAAGCCGATTTGACCAGCGTCGTTTTTGAGTGCGAGGAGCCCGATGTCATGCACCAGCGTTGCGGCGCGGTCTTTGGTGGAGCCGCTGATCGCGATCTTGAACTTGCGCGGCA
Organism: Burkholderiales bacterium; assembly: GCA_043782305.1. Taxonomy (GTDB): domain Bacteria; phylum Pseudomonadota; class Gammaproteobacteria; order Burkholderiales; family Casimicrobiaceae; genus Casimicrobium. The sequence continues at coordinate 6,244 of JAYWAQ010000293.1, read as the reverse complement.
GATAGGCGAATTCGGGATGGATCGTGCTCCACTGACGGATGATTTCGGCCCACACCAGCGGATTCACCACTTCGTCCGGCGCGACGCCGGCGAACTGGTCGGTCGTGGTGTTCCGGATGCAGTTACCGCTGGTTTGAATGGCGTGCATTTGCACAGTCGCCAGATCGGCCAGAATGTCCGGTACGCGCGAGAGCTCGGGCCAGTTGAACTGGATGTTCTGCCGGGTTGAGAAGTGTGCGTAATCGCGGTCGTATTTGCGCGCGATGTGCGCAAACATGCGAACCTGCTTTGTGTTCACGAGGCCGTAGGGAATCGCGACGCGCAGCATCGGCGCATGCTTTTGAATGTAGAGCCCGTTTTGCAGGCGCAACACTTTGAAATCGTCAGCCGACAATTCGCCCGCTAGGTGGCGTTCGGTCTGGTCACGGAATTGCGCGACACGTTCGTCAACGATGCGCTGGTCAAATGCGGTGTACTGATACATGGAAAGTATTGTGAGTGGCGCAGGCCTGCCCTTATCGACGCTTAATGGAATAAGCTAATAGTGACGAAACCTGTGATCCAGAGCTTTCCGCCGATTGCGGATGCGCAGGCGACGCGGCTGATTCTGGGCAGCATGCCGGGCGTCGCATCCCTCACGGCGGGGCAGTATTACGCCCATCCGCAGAACGCGTTCTGGCGGATCATGGGCGAGTTGCTGGGTTTCGCGCCTGACGCGCCGTATGAGGTGCGCGTTCAGGCGTTGCTACGCGCGCAAATCGCCGTGTGGGACGTTTTGCAGTGCTGTGAGCGCCCCGGAAGTCTGGACTCGTCGATTCGTCGCGACAGTGAGGTGGCGAACGACTTGGAGGCGTTCTTCGCGCTTCATCCGCTGATTACGGAAGTCTTCTTTAACGGAGGCGCGGCGCAGGCCTGCTTCGTTCGGCGCGTTGCTCACACGGACAGACGTTCGAGCCTCAAGCTTGTGCGCCTGCCGTCGACGAGCCCCGCCTACGCTGCCATGCGCTATGAGCAAAAGCGCGAGGTCTGGCGGCAGTTGTTGTGCATGGCCGAGCGCGGTTGATGTTTATTTCACATCCATCGCCTCAGAGCTTCCTGCTTCGTTCCCGCGAAGTGTTCTTTTGATGTACAGGCGTGCCAGAATTCAATTCCTTGTTCATTTCTATCGCCATTCGCCATGAAACCTACCCAAGTTCTTGTTCTGTCGCTGCTCGCAGCGAGCGCCGTTGTTTGGGCGCAGACGCCTGCTACGCCAGCCGCCGCCACGCCAGCCCCTGCCGCCAAAGCGGCTCCAGCCGCGCCGCCAGCGCCCGCAGCAGCTGCTCCGGTCGCTGCTCCTGCGCCCGCCGCTGCAACGGCTCCAGCACCCGCAGCCGCAGCACCCGCTGCAACAGCGGCCGCTGGTGATGTGACGACTGGCAAAGCGGCTTGGTACGGCAAGAAATTTAACGGTCGCAAAACGGCGAGCGGTCAGCGCTTCAATGCGGCCGCGTTCACCGCTGCCAGCAACACGCTGCCGTTCGGCACGATGGTTCGCGTCACCAATGTGAAGACGAAGAAAAGCGTGACCGTGCGTATTAATGATCGCGGCCCAAAGCAACCTGATCGCATCATCGATGTGTCACGCGCCGCTGCAGCAAAGCTTGGCATGCTGAAGAGTGGCACTGCGGAAGTTGAAATCAAGGTTGTCACGCCAGCTAAAGCAAAAATGGCAAAGGCTGCCAGGAAGCCCATGAAAGCCGCGAAAAAGAAATAAGCGCACTTCAGTCGCATTGAGAGGCACCTTCGGGTGCCTTTTTATTTTTGCGCGATGCGCCGCGTCGATACCTAGAGGCGCAACGATGATCCGCCGACGGTTTTGTTTCTGGCTATCGTGCCATCACTGACGGCTAAAACAATTGCCCTTGCGCGGTGTCTGTGCGCGGTGGTTTGAATTGCAATGTGTCGAGCGCGGGCAAGTTGGTGGCGGACAAATTTAGCCGAGCGCAGGCTTTGCAGAAACGTTGCCGGATGAGATCGGCGAAGATGCCGGTGCCGCGCATGCGTTCGCCAAATTCGCTGACGTTTTCCTTGCCGCCTTTCATGTCGCGAATGCGGTTCATGACGTGCTCAGCGCGGTCGGGGAAGTGCGTTGCGAGCCAGTCCTTGAACAAATCTTTTAGCTCGTACGGCAAGCGGATGACGGTGTAGCTGCCGTACAGCGCGCCCGCTTCATGCGAGGCCTCGAGCACACGCTCGATGAATTTGTCGTTGATGAACGGGATGATGGGGGCGACGAGTACTGACGTCGGGATTCCCGCATCCGTGAGTTCGCGCACCGTGCGCAGCCGGTTAGCAGGCGTTGAGGCGCGCGGCTCCAGAATGCGCGTGAGCTCGTTGTCGAGCTGCGAAATCGAGATGAATACGTTGACCAGATTCCTCGCGGCCAGCGGCGCGAGCAGATCAATGTCGCGGCAGATCAGCGCGTTTTTTGTGACGATGGTGAGCGGGTGATTGCACTCAGCGAGCACTTCGATCACGCTGCGGGTGATGCGCTCGGTTTTCTCAATCGGTTGATACGGATCGGTGTTGGCACCGAGATTGATCGCGGAGATTTCGTAGCCGCGTTTGCCCAGCTCCTTGCGCAGCAATTCGGCGGCGTTTCGCTTGGCAAAGAGTTGCGTCTCGAAGTCCATCCCCGGCGACAGATTCAGGTACGAATGAGTGGGTCGTGCGTAGCAATAAATGCAGCCGTGTTCACAACCGCGATACGGGTTGATCGATTGTGTGAAGCGCAAATCAGGTGATTCGTTGTGCGAAATGATGGAGCGCGCCTGCTCGATATGAATGACTGTTTTGGGTCGTTTGGACGCGCGAACAATTGCTTCATCTTCGCCCCAGCCGTCGTCAAACCATTCGGCTTCGCGCGATTCAAAACGGCCGGCCATGTTGAGCGTGGCACCGCGTCCTTTGTGCGCCGCGCTGTTGGTGGGATCACGATTTGGCGCGGATTTTTGCATACTGTGATTATGCACAGTAAACAAGATTTTGTCTCGGGTACTACACTAGTTATTTAGCCGAAGTTGCAGGAAGTTCAGCGTGAAGTATTTGTTTAAAAAAGCTCTGGCAGCGGTTGGCGTGACCGTAGGGGCCGCGTTGTCCGGTTGCGCGCCCTATGTTGCGCCCGTCAATGAGCAGAGTGCTTCGGCCAACGATGAGCGCTGCGTGGTGCTCGGAAGCAATCTGCCGACGCGTAAGTGCCGTACCGATGCGACGATTCTTTCGCCGGGTTCGCTGGAAAATCGCGTACCGGGTGGGCAAATTCAGCCAGCCGGACAGAAGTAATTCGCGCTCGTCGCGATGCTGTTGCAGCGCTGCGATACTCGGGTTCAGCTTTTGGCCGAAAACCTTTCTGCAGGTGGGCTGAATGCGCATTTGATGGATTGTCGATAAAGCCGATTATGGGCCGTTAGCCCAAGTTACGAAAAGGATTCAGCGAAAAGCTGAAGCTACGCGTCCGGGGAACCCCGTGCCATCTATCCTCCGTGAAAGCGAACGCTTGCGAACGCTACCGAGATCGCGCGTGGGCCGAGTTGGGCGCAGCCAATCATGCTCATGGGGGTAATGGTCAGTTCGATCTTGCGGCGCTTGCATTCGGCGCTGAGCGCTGCGAAAGCGGGCAAGGTGCGCAGCGCATCGATCGGGCCGGCGATACTCACGCAAACCGTCGGCGTCGACAGCCCGAGTTCGACGTGATGGGTGGTGATCGCGAAGGCGCGCTCACAGGCGACGTTAAAGCCGTTGACGCGCATGAGCATGCCGCCGCTCCCGCGTTCGGCAATCAAGATCGGTTTCAGGTTCAAGGCGCGCGCCAACCACGCTTTCCAGCGCGGCAAGCTCTCGCCCGACGCGGCTTTGGCTTGCAGCGTGCGATACAAAAAGCCAATGTCGTCGGGAATGATTAACGTTCGCACCTGCTTGCGAAAATCCTCCAGCTGGGTCGCGATGTCGGCCGCGGGAACGCCACTGTCGCGCAACAGCACCGCATGCGACACCAGCACGCCCATGCCAGCGAGTCCGGTGAAGGAGTCGATCACCCAGGCTCTGAGTGGTCCGCTAGCTCCGAGCGAGCGGCGCACTTTGTTGTGAATGAGCATCAGCGACTGGCTGGCCGCCAGCGAGCTCAGATACATCGAGCTGCGAGTGGCGGCGAAGGTCATCTGAATCACGTTGTCAATCAGCGGCGTCATCCACGTTTGCACAAAGTCCCGAACCTTCACCGGGCGCGCGGGGTTGATTGCGAGGGTCGGCGTGCGTCCACGCTCGCGCGCGGCCAGGCGCTGGGCAAAGTCGAGGCGTTCCGACTCCCGGCCCTCGTCGATCAGCTGTTCGTTGCCGATTGCAATCGTGACCGGCACCACCGCGACGTGGCGGCTGGCAAGCCAGGCGCTCGGCAAGTCGCAGCCGGCATCCACCACCAGCAACGTGCGTGCGGCGTCGGGCGACACTCTGGCGACGGCGCGACTCGCGGCCTCCCGCCGAGCCGCCAAAGCAGCCGTTTCGCGTACATACTGGAGTGCGGCGGTGGTTGGAATATCCAGCGCCGAGAAGCCTTCGTTGTCGTAAGGACTGTTGTCCATTTCGTGATCGGTCTTGATTCTTTATTTCTGTCAGGCGGAAACTGATGCTGGCACGCGCCTCACCCGGCGAACGTTACCGAGCATAACAAACCGCATGGCAGTTTAGAGGGTGTCGCTGGACACGTGTCGGGTTCGCGTGACATAACCATGAAACAGAATCATCCTAAGTGAGGGGTGTTGCTTTTTGCGGGTTGATTTACATAAAGAAATTGAAAACGGCGGCGCCGATATGCGCCGCTTGCGAGCCGAAAATACCGGTGCTGGCACTAGGCTTGGCGCATCAAAGTGGATTTCCCGAACAGGCTTTCGATCAAATCAACAGCCACCTGTGCGGTGCGATTTCGCACGTCGAGCGCGGGGTTCAATTCCATCACATCGAGTGATGCGAGACGACCGGTGTCGGCGATCATTTCCATGCACAACTGCGCCTCGCGATAGGTCGGCCCGCCGGGCACCGTGGTGCCGACGCCGGGGGCGATGTCCGGGTCCAGAAAGTCGACGTCGAAGCTCACATGCAAATGCGTGTTGTCGTCCACGCCCGCGAGCGCGCGCTCCATCACTACGCGCATGCCGAGCTCATCAATCGAGCGCATGTCGAACACTTCCAGCCCCTGCTCATGCACGAAGCGCTTTTCGTCCGGATCGACGCTACGAATGCCGATCTGAATGATCTCGTCCTTCTTGAGTGCGGGGGCGGGGTCGGCCAGGTTCACCAGCGCGCCCGCGCCAAAGCCGAAGAGTGTGGCCACCGGCATGCCGTGAATATTGCCGGACGGCGTGATCGAGCTTGTGTTGAAATCAGCATGGGCATCAAGCCAGAGCACCAGCAGACGTTTTTTCTTTCGCTTGCAATGGGCGGCGATTGCCGTGATTGAGCCAATCGCGAGGCAATGATCGCCGCCGAGCAGCACCGGGAATTCACCGGCGTTCAAGGCGTGGGTCACCGCATCGCGCACCGCCACGTTCCAGGCCAGCGTTTCCGGCAAATGACGGTAGCCACCCGACGGAGGTAACCACGGATTCGGTGGGCCGGAGAGATTGCCGTCGTCGACCACATTGAGCCCGCGGGCCGTCAATGCGTCGGCGAGACCGGCCACCCGCAACGCTTCCGGCCCCATCGATGCGCCGCGCGAACCCGCGCCAATGTCCGTGGGCGCGCCAATCAGGCGGAGAGTTCGGTTCTGCGTTGTCATGCGACGGGATTGTAAGAGCGCGGCGCGGGAAGGCGATTGTCTTGACGAGAAGCGTTGCCGCAATCGCGAGGACTTTTGAGGAAGCAGTCTAGGGATCAGCTTTAAGCTGAAAGCCCCGTTGATTAAGGGTTAGCGTCGATAATCAGCAATTATCGACTTGGGCGTGAACGGAGGGCTAGCCCCCGTTCAGCAGTCATTTCAGCCAAAAGTTAATCTTGGCGAATGACGAGCAAAGACGACTCAATCGTCGCAGTCAGAAACAACGACTTCGCACGAGCTGCGACCGCAGGCTTCGACCGCTTTGCGCTCGGCTTCCTTGACCGTTTTGCCCCAGCCCACGCCGTAATAACGCTTGCTGGCGGCATACGCGCCGCAGCCGTCAAAGCGCACTTTTATCGCGCAATTTTTGTTGCCGTTCTTGCGGCATTCCCT
>JAYWAQ010000292.1:0-5425 GCA_043782305.1 Burkholderiales bacterium | reverse complement strand
GTACGCCGCGCCTGGACACCCAAGCCGATTCGTCCGCTGTGCACCGCCATGCTCACCCACGAGTACACTTACGCCTACAGGCGACATTGACACTGGCGAACGCGACACCCTGATCCTGCCCAGCGCCAACGGGGAGTGCATGCAGGTGTTTCTCAATGAGGTGTCCACGCGACATCCGTTCGATCGCATCGTGATGATTCTCGACGGTGCGGGCTGGCATTCAAGCCAAGCACTAAAAGTCCCCGAGAACATCAAGCTATTGCCGCTGCCGCCCGATGCCCCTGAGCTCAACCCGGTCGAGCACCTGCGGGCGAGCTGCGCGAGAAGCACTTTCATAACCTCGCCTTCGATAGTCTCGACGCACTAGAGGATCATTTGGAACATGCTCTAAACGTTATGGAATCCAACTACGCGAATATCAAATCCATCGTCCATTGGCCCTGGATAATTGGCGCACTATTGAACTAGAAATGGACTTACATCACACACGGCGTCAGCTTGAATTCCACGCGCCGATCCTGCAAATCGGTTAAATCGTCGGCACCGTTGCCGACTACGTTCTCGCGATAACCAACCCCGGTTGCGCTGGTTCGTGATGCGAGTTTTGGCGCAGCAGAATCCATCCGTTTTTTTACGTAATTGGCTCGCGCAATACTCAGGCGATCATTCGCTGGTTCGCTGCCGGAACGACTGGTGTGACCCACGATGTTGAGGCAGGATTTGCTGTCGGTACTGCTAGCCATACGACTGGCAATACTGCGCAACCAGATCGGATACGGGCCACTCACGTTCGCGTCCGACCAGAAATCGGTGCGCGATGGCTGGAACAAAAATTTGACCGAGAGCTTTTGTGCCGCCAGACCGTGATCAACGATTTTGCCGAAGGCCTTCTCGGCATCGGCCTTCTTGCCGAGCTTCCAGTTGGCGAGATAGAGGCCGCTGTGCACACGCAACTGATCGCCAGTGGGCGAGCGCACGGCCTTCACGTAGAGATCCAGGGCCTGCTTGAATTTGCGTGCTTCGTAAGCAACGATGGCGTCCGAAATCACGGTGGCAGTGTCGATGCGTTCACGATAAACCGGATCAATCGTGTCGCCGATTTTGGTGGCCTGACAGGTCTTGATATAGGCGTCGACCGACTCGTCTTTAACCCACACTGGCGTATCGGAGAAGTATGGCGTCGGTGTCGCGTTCACGCCTTCGAGCAGCGCGCGGGCGACGCCCTTCGAGATGATCTTGTTGGTCGACAAGTCAGCGAGTGCAAGACAAATGCGGAACGCTTCCGGTTTACCAACGGTTTTGTTTTCTAGCGTAATCGCGGTGAACGTGCCGACCAGAACAATCGGCGATTGCGCTACGTTGCCCGAGGTAAATTCGCGCACATCAGCCGCCGGGAATTTTTCGCGCGCTACATCTCGCAAGCGCGATTCGATATAGCGGCTGGCGACCGTTTGTTGCCCGCTGACGCCGTCGATTAGCGGGTCAATCACGATCATGCGCGGGCCGGGGCTCGGAACGTTTTTGAACAGCGCCGTAGCAGCGTTGACGATGGCGATGTCAAACGGAACCGGTGTCGGCGGTGCCGGCGGCGGCGCGGGTACCGGCGCGACGGGGGGCGCAACTACAACCGGAGGCGGCGGCGCTGCCGGAGGCGCAGCGTGATTTACCGTAGGTGTCGGAGTCGTTGCACATCCTGCAAGCAGAAAAGCGCCGAGCGCCGCAGCGATGGCGATTTTCAATTGAGATTGTGGACTGTTCATTTGCATTTCTCCGTCAGAAAACGTTGCTCTTCGTCGCTTAATGCTGCCCCCAACTGCCACCGATCAATCAGCCCGGAACAGCGAGCCGGACGCCTCGACTCGCTGGGCGCGCGGGTTTCGGCCTGCGCACGATCCGCTCGCGGCGGGCGCGTGGTGTCCCGCGTAGTGAGCTTACGTTCAGGCACCGTTGGCGCGGCTGATGTCGCTGTTGCGGGTAATTGAGGGGACTGGGCAGTGTCATTCTTTGGCTCCGACGGCACATTTGCAGGCGCAGGCGGGGCTCCTGCAGGTACAGACGTTTTCGGTGGCGCGGAAGCGTCATTGGACGGCAAAACAGTCGCTGAACCGGTAGCGGGCGGAGCGGTTGACGATTCCTGCGGCGCGGTCGGGATCCGAGGGCTGGAAGGCTCAGGCGCGCCGCGCGAACCCGACAACGACCACCACGTCAAGAAAATCACGCTCAGCACGCCGGCGGCACCCGCGATCCATTTGCCTGGCACCTTTGGCTGGTTGTAACCATTCGCCAACCCGGAAGGCGGCAACGAAGCGCGATCAGCAACGCGTTCAACCGCGGGCAGCGGCACATTCAACGGCGGTGGCGCAAGTTGCTTTGGCTTGGGCGCGACGCTCGGCGCAACAACAGTGCGCTCGCTATCGATGATGAGCGTTTCTGCGGTCGATTCATTGGCCGCTGGCGTCGGCGGCAGCAACGTCGTCTCGGATATCGCGAGCGGAGACAAAACCGCCGATGGCAAAGCCGCGCTAACCACACGCGTCACCACGTCCACCACGGGCGCGGACATTTCATCCCAGCCGATCAGCGAAACAAATTCCGGGATGCTCTGGGGTCGGTTCTCGGGCTTAACCGACAACGATTTTTCTATCGCATCTAGCCACCGCTCAGGCAATCGACCGGCAAACGCATCGCGCGGTTTCGGCATCGAATCACGCAGCATGCGGCTGATCGCCGTGGGCGGCGGATCACCTGACAACGTGAAATGCACGACACCAGCCAGCGCGTAGATATCAGTCCACGGGCCCTGCTTCAGCTCGCCGTCGCCATACTGCTCAATCGGCGCGTAACCGGGTTTGAGGATCGCGGTGAACACCTGCGTGCCCTCAATCGCCTTCCTCGCCGCGCCGAAATCCAGCAGCACCGGCCAGTTGTTTTCGCCGAGCAAAATGTTGTCCGGCGCGACATCGCGGTGATAGCAGTTTGCCCCGTGCAGCACCTCCAGCGCCTCACAAATCGGCAGCAACAACGCAGGCAACGTCTGCTCATTGGCACTCCAGGTGCCCGCCTTCACGGCATCGCGTAACGTCACGCCGCTGTAGAGCCGCATCGCCAGATAAGCTGTGCCGCGCTCCTCCCAAAAACGATAAACACGCACCAGCGCCGGATGGTCAAACTGAGCGAGCAGTTTGCCTTCGTTTAAGAAGCTCTCAATGCCTTTGCGAAACGCATCGGATTCGCGCGCTTGCGAATGCACGGTGCCATCGTTGTCACGCAGCGCAATTCCGCCCGGAAAATATTCCTTGATCGCCACCTCGCGCATGAGGGCGTTGTCCATCGCCTTGTAGACGATGGAAAAGCCGCCAATTCCGATGACCGACACGATGGTGTAGTCGCGAATGCGCGTCCCCGCAGGCAGGGCGTTCGGATGGGCGTTCGAGGATGCGTCAGACGGCACGGGTCAGTCACTCCGCGTGAGGCTGGCTCGTCAGTCTAGCGCAGTGTGCAGCGATGTGGCCAGCCGCTTTGGCGCTTTGCGTAGCCACGCCTGTCTCACTAATTGCTTCACCATGTCGGGCTTCGCTTTCGCGAGCGCTACCCGTACAGCAACTACTTTGCCGCCCCACAGCAATTTCTCGGTGAACTCGGGGTACAGCGTGAGCGCGATTTCGCGTTCATCATCGGTTACGAACACGTGAATGTGGGTTTCTTCCGGCGGCACAGTGACGAAAATTTTGCCGTGCACCCGAAACGATGCGTAATGAAAATGCGGCTCTTCCGTCGTCTCGGGCAGAGACAGGGCGTAGCTTCGGACTTGCGCGATTTTCATGGCTTCCTCACAACAAAATTATGCGTGAAAAATTTCGATGCCAAACAGACTCAATCCGTTGGTGAATAAGACCGGCGAGTTCCTGCGCGGTGAAACAACCGAAACAGCTTTTCCGGGAAAAGCCTGTTTAATATAGGCTATAACGCTAAAAACTGATAACTCGATAAACTGCATTTTAAGGCTGTAGCCCCAACAGCTAATGGCTTTCGTTAAAAAGCTATAGGTAGTGTTCGACCCTCTCAGTTTGCGCCTCTTTGGCTAATTCGTAAACGTCAAATCGGCACGGATCGCTGCCACGGGCGACATGTAAGCCGGTCGCACGGAAGACGACGAATCTTCCATTGTGGTGGGCATGTCCACGATTACACCCAAGTTAGCGGGGCAGCAATCGAGCCGTGTTGTTCACCTTGCCATTGGCGATTTCGGTGACTTCGTTTTTGGCGTCGGCCACCCCAACAAACTCAGTCTCCGAATAGTCGTTCGATGCGGCGGGCATGCCCATTTCGTCTTTAGCCCGATAGCAGCCGGGCTGGCCGTACTTCAACAGAAAACGCCGGTCTGACAGCGATGTCACTTTGACGTAACCAATCTCAGTGACTGGGCGCACGTAGCTGACGGGGAGCGCCTGTGATCCGACAGCGATGGCACTGGTTTGGCGCTTGGTGAGCAGTACGCGGCCGTCGCCTGTGCGAATCTCGACATCAAACGGTCGCGCGACTTCCGCCCCTGCGATGTTTTTCACAGTGAGATCAATCTTGCCGCTGAGCGCGCGGCGGAAGAGCTGCGTTTTGATGGCCGTAGTGACGCATTGCGTCTGACCGCCAATGCCCTGCGCGTTATTGGAGGCGTCGCTGCCCTGCGTGCTGCATGACGAGTCGGATTCGAGAATGTCCATCGCAGCACCGGTACAGAACGAGTCGGCCACGCGGCGATCCGGCGCCACGGGATCAATCCGCGTGAAGCCGGATGCCGATGACCATTCGGCGAGCAAATCGGAGGGCTGAGCTTGCGGCGTCGCGAGTTGAATGCCGCCCGCCATGTCCATCTTGCATGCGCTAGCCAATGCGCCAGTCCGCACCAGCGTGAAGCTTTGGGCCAGTCGGGTGCCTGCCGGATTGTTGTCCTCACATTTGCTGCGCAGCGTGATCGCGGTGGCTGTTTTAGTTGTTAAGTCAAAACAGTTGGCACCCGCGCCAAGCTACAGCGCGGCGAGTCCGGTGCCGACAATATTGATGTTGGTGCCGATGAGAATGCCATCGCGCGGGGCGACGGTCGTCACTGTTGCGGCATCAATGATATTGAATCGGACGATGCTCACATCTTTCGTGTTTTTCTTGCGAACGAGAAGCTGTGTTGAAGTGCTCGCTCCCCCCAGGTTGGCTTTGATGCTGATCTGCGATCCGCTGCTGCCGGTCGCGCTGGAAATCGAGCAGGCACCATTGCATCCCGCCAGCGAGATGTCAAATTCGTTAGCGACGAGACCCGAGCCACGTAGTTTGACCTCGGTAAGCGCACCGGCGACAGCAGGCAGTCGCGTGCTCGCTGTGAACGCCGCAAATCCGGGCTGGCTGCAGGTGAGCGTGTTCGAGCCGGAGCTCACAA
>JAYWAQ010000291.1:0-5435 GCA_043782305.1 Burkholderiales bacterium | reverse complement strand
ACACCGCGCCGATACGGACGTTGGCCGGGCCGGCCACGGGGCTAGACCTCCCCATTGGCCAATTGGGCCCCTTTCTCGGCCTAGCCGTGGCGGCGAAGCCGTTCAACAAGCAGGTAGTGTTCACGCCCGGCGTCCTGACCACCGTTGCCGGCACCGGCGCGGAAGGGCATAGTGGCGACGGTGGCCCCGCCACTAGCGCCACGTTGTTCGCTCCATACGGCATCCGGACGGACGCGCGGGGTAACCTCTACATTGCCGACCGGTTGTCCTGTTACATCCGTCGTGTGGATACCGGCGGAATCATCACGACGGTGGCGGGGAACGGGACCTGCAGCTTCGTCGGCGATGGCCTGCCGAGCGGAGACGGCGGCACGGCGACCAGCGCGGCACTGGGTTCGCCGCAGGGCTTGGCGATCGACGCTGCCGGCAATCTGTACATCGCGGACTTCCAGAATCATCGCATCCGCAAGGTCAACCCCTCCGGCATCATCAGCACGGTGGCGGGTAACGGCACGTCAGGGTTTAGCGGCGACGGTGACATCGCGACCAAGGCGCAGTTCTTCTATCCGGCCGATGTGGCGGTCGATGCCTCGGGCAATCTGTTCATCGCCGATGAGAACAACGCGCGCGTCCGCAAGGTGAACAAGAACGGCATCATCAGCACCGTGGCGGGGAACGGTGTGTCGGGATATGGCGGCGATGGCGGCCCGGCGACCAGCGCCGCGCTATCGATACCCACTGGCGTCGCCGTCGACAGCGCAGGCAACCTCTACGTGGCCGATTCCGCCGGCCAGCGCGTGCGCAAGATCGATGCAAGCGGCACGATCTCTACCTTCGCCGGCACCGGCGTCTCCGGAGGTACGATCATCAGCGACAACGTCCCGGCCGGTGCGGCAAACCTTGCGTATCCAACCGGAGTGGCGCCGGACAACAACGGCAATGTGTACATCGCCAACTATCTCGGCAGCCTGGTCAGCAAGGTCGATTCCAGCGGAACCCTGACCAACGTAGCGGGTAACGGCATCGCAGGATTCAGCCAGGATGGCGGGTCGGCCACCGCAAGCTCGCTCTACCTTCCCTGGAGCGTGGCTGCCGACGGTTTCGGGAATCTCTACATATCGGAAACCACCGGCAACCGCATCCGCAAGCTCGACGTCAGCAACGCGGCCCTGACTTTCCCGAGCCCGCCGCCGCAAACTGTAGGGTCGATCAGCGCACCGCTGAGCGTGAGAATGACCAACGCCGGCAACGCGCCACTCAATTTTGTCGGGGCCTCATTCCCACCCAATTTCCAGGCGGCGACCGTCGGTAACGATTGCGTACCTTTTGCGACGCTGGCCCCCGGCGCGAGCTGCAATATCGCGGTGGCTTTCGCTCCCCAGACGGCGGGTTCCCTGACCGGCACCCTGTTCGTTTTCGACAGCGCCCTCAACAGCCCGCAATCGGTGACACTCAGTGGCACGGCCCAGCTGGCATCGTTCGCGGTCACGGTATCGAAATCAGGCACCGGCACCGGGGCTGTCAGCAGCAGCCCAGCCGGGATCGATTGCGGCCCGACCTGCAGCGCCATGTACGCCAACGGAACGGTGATCAGCCTCACAGCGACCCCGGACGCGAGCAGCCAGTTCACCGGCTGGCTGGGAGCATGCACCGGTATGGGGACGTGTAGCTTCAATGTCAGTGCTGCCATCAATGTGTCGGCGACGTTTGCTCCCGCCACCGTAATGCCGCGTGTCGACGTCGACGGCAACGCTGGGTACGATGCACTGACTGACGGGCTGCTCATCATCCGCTATTTATCGGGACTGACCGGCGTGGCGCTTACCAATGGTGTGATCGGTGCCGGACCAACATCGCCGACGCCTGAGGAGGTATTGCAGCACCTGGACAATATCAAGCCGCTGCTCGACGTTGACGGCAACGGCAGGGTTGACCCCTCGACGGATGGGCTGATGCTGGTCCGCTACATGATGGGACTTAGGGGCACGGCGTTGATCTCCGGCGCACTGGGTACAGGAGCCAGGCGGACGACGGTGCCGAGTATTGAGACGTATATCCAGTCGTTGATGCCGTAGGCGAGAGCCAAAGGCAAGACGCTGTCGTTGTTGTTTTCCGAGGATAAGCCCATCGCGTAGTCGCGCTGTGCGGCGATGGTCACGAATTTGAACCTACCGGCCTTGCAGATCTCGCACGTCTATCGAGGGCAGGCGGCCTGAGAGAATCGGATTAAAGAGCACAAGTACGAGTTGGCGGCAGGCAGCCTCAATTTGCGAGACTTTCGGGCTACCGAGGCGGCGCTCCACACGGTGATGATGGCCTTCAATCTTATGCGCCTGCTTCGTCAGGCGCTGCTTAAACAGACGCTCCGGAAGAACGGCACCGACAAGCCGATCCAGCACACCCTCTCGACCTTGCGCCATCAGCTCTTCGCGCGACCGGGCTTCGTCACCCACGAGGGCCGCCGCGCTCTACTCAAACTGGCCACTGCGATGCAAAAGCGCGAGTGAATTTCTGGGCTCTGGGATCAATGCAAACAGTTCGTGGCCGCGCCGCTTCAATACTGACCACCGTTGCCGATTGAAATTTGACGTGGGAACTTTGCTTGCAATTCAGTGTTGCAACTATGCACAAGACTACCGATTGTTGATGATTTGATCCTTTTTTGCCTTGCGCTACGCCGCAAGTGTTTGAACCCTTCGGGCATGTCCGCAAGCGGCGGTCCGTTTCTGAGCGCGCCGTGTTTGCGTTGAAAAAGCAAGACGTAGTGCTGACAGCGGTAGGCCACGCGCGCGCGGTTGACCAAGGGTGGGTGTAGGACGCGGCTAGGATCGTTGGCGTCCATCAGGCTATCCGGTGGTGCCGCGATTTCGACTCGGGTGGGATAGACCCGCGCTCCCTGAAACCTCATTAAATCCCCGTCCGTCGGGCGATCTCCTTCGCCGGACCCTTCCCAATATTTCCGTTGTGATCTGCTCAACTCCCCTACCTAATCCGTAAGCAGGTCGGTTCATACCGCTGGTCAGCATTGGTCAAAGCGCGACCGCAGCCGATATCGGAGACGCCATCTAGTGCCACCACTCGCTGAAGCATTGTCGACGCTTGATCGCGTTTATAAAGAAAAAATCCTGCTCTATGTGCGACGACGCACAGATAAAACGGCTCCGGAAGCGCATTATGCGTTTGGGTCGTCGCGGGTTATGTTTTTTCAACTGACACGTCAACGTAGACAAAACTGTTGTGCGGCAAAGCACGTAAATATTGGTGACTACGTCGTCTTATCGACCCATTGGTTGAATCAAGTAACTCAAAGGATTTTTTAATGAAAAAGCAAACTCTCTCGCTAATCGGTATCGCTGCCGCCGCGCTCTTCGCGGCTGGCGTACAGGCACAGGGCGGCGCACTGCAAACGGATCGTTCGTTTGACTTCCACAACTTCTACAACGGCAAAGCAACGCCAGAAGCGATGGTCAGCAAAGACCAATACATGAAGGAAATGGAGCGTCGCTGGATGATGGCCGACAAGATGATGGGCGACAAAGCCGGCAAAGGCTGGGTCAGCCACTCCAATCTCATGAAAGCAATGAAAGAGCCACCTGTGGCCTCTGGCGGCGCTCAGTAAGGATCACGCTACGCCCTGCGGGCAACCGCTCCCGTGTGCGTTGCGCACGAGGGGCGCAAATTCGCAGCAGCGCAGCGCTTGACTGGCAACAGACTACGGCGGTGACGAGCGCAACCTCTCGTTGGGTACTCACTTTCTATCTCCCTTTTGCGTGAGTATTCGTAGTACCGGGCTCGGCGTACTCCCCTCCGCCGGGCCCTTTTTTTTCGCAATCTTCAGCGAGGATGACGGCACTTTTGATGGCTCTGCTGAGGCATCTTGTAGCGGGTAGCGATTCATGGTCTTGCTCACTCGATCACGCGATCAGATGTGATGGATGAGTCTCGGGCGTGAGTTCTTTCTGGGTATAGCTTTTCCATGAAAGCGCCATTCTTCAGGGGCTAGCGTCTGATTTAAACAGGAGTGGACTATCTGTAAATACGCCTCGAATCCCATTTGAGTAGGGCGTTTCAGCAAAAAGCTGTACGACTTAAAAAATCAAAAGTGAGGCTTGGTTCAGTGAACGTTCACGGTCGCCAACCCATGATTGCGCTCATGAGGGTTAGCGGTAACATCGGCGGCAGTGACCAACAAACCCGACCGTGTCAAAAAGCCCCGCCGCGCAGCGCGTCGCGGCACTGGCGACACCACCTTAAACGACGTTGCCAAACTGGCGGGCGTTTCCGCGATTACAGTTTCCCGTGCTCTAAAAACACCGTCGATTGTCGCTCCAGAAACGCTGGCCCGCATTCAGGATGCCGTGTCGCGAACGGGCTACGTGCCGAACCTGATGGCGGGCGGCCTTGCGTCCAATCGCAGCGGACTCGTCGCCGCGCTGGTGCCTACGATTGCGGGCTCGGTGTTTCTGGACACGGTTCAGGCGTTGACTGACGCGTTCGACGATGCCGGATGTCAGCTGATGCTTGGCCAAAGCGGCTACAGCGGCTTTCGCGAGGATGCGCTGATCAATGCCATCGTCGGTCGTCGTCCGGACGGCATTGTGCTCACTGGCATCATGCATTCGCCCGAGGGCCGCAAGCGGTTGCTGGCGTCCGGCATTCCCGTGGTTGAGACGTGGGATTTAACGCCGACGCCGATTGACATGCTCGTTGGTTTTTCGCACGAAAAAGTGGGGCGCGACGTAGCGGATTTTCTGTACGGAAAGGGCTATCGCCGACCCGCGATTGTCTCAGCAGATGACTACCGCGCAGGCCTCAGGCGGACGGGCTTTGAGCAACGCATGCATGCGCTCGGTGTGGCGCAGATTCCTGTGCACGTCGTGTCTGCGCCGACGACCTTGCGCGACGGTCGCGAAGGGCTCGCCGCGCTGGTCGCACAAGCGCCTGAAATTGATGTGGTGTTCTGTAGCTCTGATGTGCTGGCGCATGGCGTGGTCACGGAGGCTCAGGCACGCGGCATTGAGGTGCCGCGCGACATCGCGGTGATGGGCTTTGGCGACCTTGCGTTTGCTTCGTACATTCATCCGGCGTTGACCACGGTTCACATCGATGGCCGCGCGATTGGTCGAAAGGCCGCGCAATTCATCATCGATCGCATCGAGGGGCGCGACATTGGTGAACGGGTGCGGGATATAGGGTTTTCGATATTGGCGAGATAGAGCGCTTAGCGGCGAGGGCGCGTAGGGCGTGTACGGAGCGTATGGAGTTTGGCGCACCGGGACAGGCAGGCCGCAAACGCACACGTTAAAAGTGCGCCACGCCTCTCTACTCCTATGCCGTCATCCTCGGCCACAGCCGGGGATCCAGAATGTTGGTGACCGCTATTGCGCTAGGGAAGCGCCGATTTAGTCGATTTGTGCGCGTCCATGCGCTTAGCG
>JAYWAQ010000290.1:0-1933 GCA_043782305.1 Burkholderiales bacterium | reverse complement strand
GCGTCACCGTCTGAAGGGCAGCTGCCCCGAAAATCGCGAAGCCAGCAGAGGTGATCCGCATGATGTTTCCCCAAAAAAATACGGTGACGAAAACTTGGTTACTTGTGCAACGTTGAGTGTCACGCAGATGATGACTTAAAGTCACCGTGCAAACGTAACAAACTGTTTCGCGGTGGTGGGTGTTTTGTCGCGGTTTATGGAATTTTGCGGTGTTTCGCGCTGTCGGTGGTTAACAGCTTTTTGCTGAGCGCCCCATTTGACTTGGGCTAAGCACGTGAAAAGGCGCAAAGTCGCTGGTAAGAATGGGTGCAAAATCGCCCGGGCGATTTAGGCACATTTAGAACTGTGCATAACTCACTATTTTTGCATTGTTTTTTGCTTTTTATGCACTTCAAATTACTGCTGTAACTTATTGAAATTAAAGCGTAATACAACAACATTAAGAAAAATGCTAAGTTGTGAGTAAAAGTGGGGATTAGCGGCAAAAGGTGGGATAATCTTTTGCAAATGTTTAATGGCGCACCTAATTTAAGTATTGACGCGAAGGGCCGCATGGCAATTCCTACGCGCTATCGGGATGCGCTTGGTCTGGAAGTTGTGATTACCGCCGACCCGAGCGGCTGCCTGCTGCTGTTCCCGACGTCAGGCTGGCAGCCGTTTGAGGATCGCGTTAGCGCCCTGCCCAACATGAACCCAAAGATCAAGGCCATGCAGCGTATGTGGCTCGGCTACATGACCGAGACTGAGGTCGATGCCGCAGGACGCGTGGTGCTGACCCCAGAAATGCGCGACTACGCCAAGCTTGACCGAAAGGTGCAGTTTGTCGGTCAAAAAGACCGGTTCGAGCTGTGGTCAGAGGCCGGTTGGCAGGCGCAAATTGCACTGGCGCAGCGCAGCATGAATGAGGACGTTCCCGCTGAGCTTGCTGGCTTGTCGGTATGAGGCCAGCACGATGCCACCTGACTCCCACATCTCTGTATTGTTACGAGAGGCCTCTGACGCTTTGCTGCCAGTACGCAGTGGTGTGTTCGTTGACGGTACCTTCGGCCGCGGTGGCCACAGCCGCGAAGTGTTGCGACTCATGCCCGCGAATGCGCGGCTCGTCGCACTTGACCGAGACGCTGCCGCAGCGAAGTCAGCACGCGAAATTGACGACCCGCGTTTCAGCTTTGTTGCCGCGCATTTTGGCGACATCACGCAGGCGCTTGCAACCGTTGGCGTTGGCGAGGGTCAGGTCGACGGCTTGCTGCTCGATATCGGTGTTTCGTCGCCACAACTGGACGACGCGTCGCGCGGATTTAGCTTTATGCGCGACGGGCCCCTTGACATGCGAATGGACCAATCGCGCGGCACCTCCGCTGCCGAGTGGATTGCTACAGCCCCCATCAACGACATAGCGGAGGTCATCCGTGACTACGGTGAAGAGCGGTTTGCTCAGAGGATTGCAACAGCGATTGTTGAGGCACGCGAGCGGCAACCGGTCGAGCGAACCGTTCAGCTTGCGCAGATTGTCGAAAAAGCCGTCTCAGCGCGGTGGACAGGGCAGCATCCGGCCACGAAAACCTTCCAGGCTATTCGGATTCACATCAATCAAGAGCTCCAGGAGCTACGAATGGCCCTGAGCGCCGCGCTGCCGTTGCTCGCGCCCGGTGGCCGCATTGCGGTCATCAGCTTCCATTCGCTTGAAGATCGCATGGTCAAACTGTGGATGCGGGAGCAGGCCGGGCGCACGCCCGAAGACCCGCGCCTTCGCCACTTGCCGCAGGTTGCAACGCGCACGGCGCTGATTAAAGTGGTAGGTCGCGACATTGCGCCATCCGACGCTGAAGTGCGCGCCAATCCACGGTCGCGTAGCGCGCGTTTGCGAGTGGCCGAAAAGTTGGGAGCGACGGCGTGACGCGGATCAATGTCGTGCTGGGGATTCTCGTGTGGG
>JAYWAQ010000289.1:0-1939 GCA_043782305.1 Burkholderiales bacterium | reverse complement strand
TATGACTGGAAGGGCTCGATGATTTCGCTGGTGATTGCCATCGGTCGCCGGGTGACGGACTTTGTGCCCGCGCTGCTTGCGCTGCCGGGTGCTGCATGGCTGTACGAGCACCGCGTTTTTACGTGGGATATGCGCGAACCGCTGAGCTGGTTCGTGCTTTTTATCGCGCTTGAGTTTGCCTATTACTGGTTTCATCGCGCGAGCCACCGCGTGCGCTGGTTTTGGGCGAATCATGCGGTGCATCATTCGCCGAATCAGTTCAACCTGTCGGCGGCCTATCGCCTCGGCTGGGTTGGCAAGATTACGCTGACGCTCGTGTTCTTCTCGCCGCTGGCTTGGCTCGGTTTTGCACCGCAGGTCATCCTGCTCGCGTTTGCGATCAATCTGCTCTATCAGTTCTGGATTCATGCCGAGTGGATTCCAAAGCTCGGATTTCTTGAGGGCATCATCAATACGCCCTCCGCGCACCGCGTGCACCATGCGGCCAACGTCGAATATCTCGACGCCAATTACGGCGGCGTGCTGCTGATTTTTGACCGGATGTTTGGTTCGTATGTTGCCGAGCGTGACGACATCAAGATTCGCTACGGCTGGATGCAGCCCATCACCTCGAACAATCCGCTGCGAATCGTGTTTCAGCAATGGATCAATATTTTTGACGATTTGCGCAAAGCGAAATCGGCACGCGACGTAATCGGATATTTGTTCGCTCCGCCGGGCTGGCAGCCCGATGGCAACGGGCCGACGACTGAGAATCTGCGCAGGCAGGCAGCCGTCATTTCTCCGCCGAGCCCGCCAGCCCGACAGACATCAACGGTTGGCGTCAACGAAGGCGTTGTTACCTGACCTCCACCAGAATCTCGTTGCGTCGCATGAAGGGTAGTGTCCACGGCGGATCGTAGCGCGCGAGCTGCGGCGCATTGATTGCGGCGAGGCCGCGCGCGACTACCCAGTCGGTGAGCTCCTTGGTCTTCGTGGTGACTTTCTCTTCGCCAGCGAATCCCGAGAAGCGCATCACTGCGTACTTTGACGCGGGAATCTCGCGCAGCGTTACCGCAGGATTGTTAGGCGTCGGTAGATCGGCGAGCTTGTACTGCGATGGCATCACAAAATGCACGCGCCAGCGGTCACCGATTTTGTCCATCGTGACCGGCGCGGTCATGTCGATTTTTTTCCCGGCATCCTGCTTTTCGAGGAGGACGGGAGCGGTCATCGCGATCTTTTCGGCCCCGGCACCCGCCCGCTTGTTGTCGCCAAAAATGTAGCCAGCAATCGCTCGAAATCCCCGACTGGAGGCTTCGTCCTGGCTGCCGGAAACGAGCGTTTCGGCAACGACCATGGGCGCGTATTGCCGCAGTTCAAAGTCACCTTCTTTGGTGAGGATGTCAAATTTTGGTTCTTCAGTGGCCATGGCAGTTACCGGTAAGAAAAATGCGAGGCCAACGGCGACAAGCAGCGCTCGTGAACGTCGGATCGAACCCAATGTCGTCGCATTGGAACGGGTGATTGGGCAGGGCGGGCTGAGTGATGTGCGCATGTTGGAGTGTTGGAAGTGGGAAGCAGGAGTGACGCACCAATTGTCCGGGCATGTTGAGGCGATTGACTCGTCCGTAACAGGAAAAGTTTCTATCGTCGTTAATTGATACTTTGAGATTACGCTTTGTTCATTACGCGCATCTGTGCGGTGGTGCACAGATGAATGAAAATATGCGATCACGCGGCTTCATCTAGCTGGTGGGAGGCTGCTCTTTCACGGTAATTCGCCACAGCGTCCGCGCATGCCCTTGGAGGTCGGTGACCGGCGCGCTATGTAGCAGCGAGCAGTTGTCCCAGATGATGACGTCCCCCACCGCGTAGTTGTCGGTGTAGCAGTATTTTTCTTGCGTCGCGTGGAGACGTAGTTCCTCCAGTAGGGCCAGGCTTTCGTCGTTCACCATAC
>JAYWAQ010000288.1:0-1941 GCA_043782305.1 Burkholderiales bacterium | reverse complement strand
TGGCGATGGGGCTCGCTGCGCTGGGCTTCAAGCGTGGCGAAAATCTCGCCATCATCGGTGATAACCGGCCACAGCTCTACATGGCGTTTGCTGCTGCGCAATCGCTGGGCGGCGTAGCGGTGCCGATGTATCAGGACGCTGTTGCTGCGGAAATGACGTTTGTTCTGGAAAACGCGGCGATTCGCTTCGCCATCGTCGAGGATCAGGAGCAGGTCGACAAGCTGCTCGAAGCGCGCGACACCTTGCCGCAAATCGAACACATCATCTTCGCCGATCCGCGCGGTTTGCGTAACTACAACGCACCAGGCCTGATGAGTCTGGAGGCGTTGCGCGCGAAGGGCGACGAATTTGACGCCGCAAACCCCGGTTTTTTCGACGCTGAAGTCGCGAGAGGGCAAGCAAACGACGTGTCGGTCATGCTCTACACATCGGGCACGACGGGCAAGCCCAAAGGCGTTTGCCAGACCCATCATGCGTTCATCACTGCGGCGCAAGGTGGCGTGCAGTTTGATCATCTGGTTGCCACAGACAACGTGCTGTCGTATTTGCCGATGGCATGGGTGGGCGACCATCTGTTCAGCTACGCGCAATTTCTGGTGGCGGGCTTCACGGTCAATTGCCCGGAATCAGCAGAGACCGTAATGACGGATTTGCGCGAAATCGGGCCGACCTATTACTTCGCGCCGCCGCGCGTGTTTGAGAGCGTGCTGACCAACGTGACCATTCGCATGGAAGACGCGAGCCGAATCAAGCGATGGCTTTACGACAGCTTCATGGCAGTGGCCAAACGTTGCGGCGCGGATTTGCTCGACGGTCGAGCCGTGAGCGCGAAGGACCAACTGCTTTACGCGCTGGGCAACGTGCTGGTGTACGGACCGCTCAAGAACACGCTGGGCATGAGCCGAATTCGCGTGGCGTATACCGCAGGCGCGGCGATTGGCCCCGACCTTTTCCGCTTTTACCGGTCCATCGGTATCAACCTGAAACAGCTCTACGGTTCAACCGAAACCTGCGCCTACGTTTGCTTGCAGCCCGATGGACAAATCAAGTTCGACAGTGTCGGCACGGCTGCGCCGGGCGTCGAAGTCAAGCTCGCAGACAACGGCGAGGTGATGGTGCGCGGCGCGATGGTGCTCAAGGAATATTACAAACGGCCCGACGCCACAGCGGAGTCCATTGATGCCAACGGTTACTTTCACACTGGCGACGCCGGTGTGTTCGACAGCGAAGGGCATCTGCGCATCATTGACCGCGCGAAGGACGTCGGGCACCTCTCCACCGGAGCCATGTTCGCGCCGAATTACATCGAGAACAAGCTCAAGTTTTTCTCGCACATCAAAGAAGCGGTGTGCTTCGGACATGACAAGGAAAACGTCACGGCTTTCATCAATATCGATTTGACGGCGGTTGGCAACTGGGCGGAGCGGCGCAATCTTGTTTACTCCGGCTATATCGATCTCGCGGGCAAAGATGAGGTTTATGCGCTGATCAAAGAATGCGTTGAATCGGTGAACGCGGAACTCGCGACCGAGGGTGAGTTGTCACACTCACAGATCGCACGCTTTCTGATTTTGCACAAAGAACTCGACCCGGATGATGACGAGATGACGCGCACGCGCAAAGTCCGCCGCGGCTTTGTTGCAGAAAAATACGCCGTGTTGCTTGACGGCCTGTACGGCGGCAAGACCGTGCAGCACATCGACACCAAAGTGAAATTTGAGGATGGACGCAGCGGCAGCATTGCTGCGGATGTAAAACTGAGCGACGCGAAACGCTTTCCGGCGGTGACGAAAGTGGCCGCATGAGCGACGCGAGAAAAATTGGCGACGTCATCCTGAAAGTTGACAACATTTCGCTCCGATTCGGTGGCGTCAAGGCCTTGACCGATATTTCGTTCGACGTGCGCGAGCATGAAATTCGCGCCATCATCGGGCCGAACGG
>JAYWAQ010000287.1:0-1946 GCA_043782305.1 Burkholderiales bacterium | reverse complement strand
CGCGCTCATCGCGATCACGCCGCGTGACTTTTCCTCGGCCGTCAGCGAGAGCAATTTGTTCAGCGCTCCGCGCTCCTTAAAGCTCGCCGTGAATTGCAAATTTTCAAACTTGAGCCACACTTCGCAGTTGAAAATCCGTGACAGCGTTTTTGAATGCAGGCAAGGCGTGTTCTCCACCGCACCAGCGATTTTGGCGCGGGCGGATTGCACGTCAGCCAGAGTGACGGGTAGGTCATTTGCGATGCTCATGCGCTTGATTGTAAGAGTGAAAAAATCGCAAGCGTTCGCACCTGCATGATAGTTGCGCTTCAGGCACGAAAATTATGTGCGAGCCTCGGCTTGGCCTACGGGCCGTTTTCCGCGCTATTACTGACCCATGTCAACACATCCCGCTCGCCTCCGTGCGAGCCTCGAATCCATCGATTCTTGACTGGAGATGGATCATGCCCCACCTGTGTCTGCGCATCATTCGCGAGGAACACGCCGCGCTGGCCGCGATGTTGCGTTCGCTCACGCTCATGGTTAAGCGCGGTCCGAAGCGCGACACCGAGACGTTCTTCACGGTGTGCCGCGCAATGCTTTTTTATGTCGACGAGTTTCCTGAGCGCTTGCATCATCCGAAAGAAACTGAGCTGCTGTTTCCCAAACTGCGGCGTTCTTCCCCACAGATTGGCGCCGACCTTGACCATCTTGATCGCGATCACGCGAAGGGCGAGGCGAATATTCGCGAGCTGCAACATCTGCTGCTGGCGTGGGAGTTCATCGGCGAAACGCGTCGTGGTGCTTTTGAAGGGGCGTGTTTGCGCTACGTGAAGTTCTACCTCGATCACATGCGACTTGAGGAGACGCTGATCCTGCCTGCCGCCGAGCGCTGCCTGAGCGCGGAGGAGTGGAGCGAGCTCGACGAGGCGTTCGCCAGCAATCGCGATCCGCTGACACGGCAGTTCGCCCCCGATCCAGCATATGAGCGCCTGTTTGCCACCATCTTGCTGAAAGCCCCGTCTCCAATCGGGGTGGGTGAAGATGTCTGATTTCGCTTACAGCTTTATCCTGTAAGCGCCGTTTCTTTTGGACTAAATGGACAAAAAGCAGATTATCGACTTAGCGCAATTACTGGCTGTAGCCCCTATGAAGACGCCGTTTAACGAAAAAGCTGATTTTGCGACTTAACGTTTTGAGGTCCGCAATAAGCTCACCGCGAGACCGCCCAACACGATGACGGCTAATCCCAAAACGCCCCAAAGTACAAACGACTTTTGCGTCGCCACGCCGAAGATTTCGGCAGCGGCGCTGGGCCTGGTCGGCGGTTGACTCACGCTCACTGTAGCCACCAAAACGGGCAGCGCGAATTCGCTGCCGTTTTGATAATTGGGCATGAGCGTCGTCACAGGCACCGCCGTGGATTGCGCGCTCGTGTTGCCAGTGGCGATCGTGAATGGGCCGTCGCCAGTGGCGACGAACAGCACGTGGAGCGGCGCGTGTTCCAGCGCGAGCGTCATTGGCACACCGGTCAGGTTGTAGCCGCGCAACGCCTCCACGCGTACAAGGGATTCCAGCGGCGATGACAGCAGCACGGACGCGTTAATCGTCTGTACGCCACTGGCAGAAGCGAGGCGATAGACGACCGTGTTCGCCACTGTGCGCCACGGATCGCCGCTGCGCGAGCGCGTGAGCACGCGGACAGGCATCAGCGCGTTCGCTGTGCTCGTTTGCAGGCGTATCGCACCCGCGCGCAAGCCTGGCGTTATCGTCCATTCGGCGTAGCTTTCCGCTGCGTTTTGCGGCGCGCCGAGTTCGATGACCACCGGTTCAGCGCGGTTCGAGTTCTTCAGCCCGACACTGCGCAATGCCGTAACTGCAAGGCTCGGCGCGTCAGCCCAGGTAAGTCGCAAGTACTGCCCTTCAAGATTTTGGCCTACGGGCAAATCGACTCGTCGGCTGCTCGG
>JAYWAQ010000286.1:0-5477 GCA_043782305.1 Burkholderiales bacterium | reverse complement strand
ATGTCAGCGTTGCCCGAACCCGTCATCCAGACCAAACCCACGACGATGCCGCCCCTGGTGCCGAACACTGGGCGTCCCTACAACGCCGTCGTCACTCCAAATGGATGGACTCTACCCTGGAGAATGAATCAGGGGGTGAAGGAATTTCATCTCGTCGCCGAGCCCGTGGTGCGTGAAATGTGTGAGGGCTTCAAAGCGCATTTATGGGGCTACAACGGACAGAGTCCGGGCCCGACAATTGAGGTTGTCGAGGGTGATCGCGTGCGGATTTTTGTAACCAACAAATTACCTGAAGTGACCAGTGTCCACTGGCACGGTCAGCGCCTTCCTAACGGTATGGATGGTGTGACAGGCCTTACGCAAAAGGCCATTGAACCCGGCAAAACGTACGTCTACGAATTCGTCGCGCGCCGACCTGGGACTTTCATGTATCACCCGCATGCTGACGAGATGGTGCAGATGGCGATGGGCATGATGGGCTTCTGGGTGACGCATCCGAAGCAAAAACACCCGCTGATCGACGAGGTGGATCGTGACTTTTGCTTTCTACTGAATTCGTACGATATTGAGCCCGGGTCCTACACGCCGAAAATCATGACAATGGTGGATTTCAATTTGTGGAGCTGGAACAGTCGCGTGTTTCCGGGCATTGATTCGTTCAACGTTCGGCAGGGTGACAAGGTCCGCTTTCGCATCGGCAATTTGACGATGACAAATCATCCGATTCATCTGCACGGTCATGAGTTCACCATAACCGGCACTGATGGCGGGCCAACGCCGAAGTCTTCCCGCTGGCCAGAAGTCACCACCGATATTGCAGTGGGACAAATGCGACAGATTGAATTTCTGGCTGACGAGCCCGGAGATTGGTCGTTTCACTGTCACAAGAGCCATCACACCATGAACGCGATGGGCCACAACGTGCCAACGATGATCGGCGTCGACCACAGCAACATCGCGAAAAAAATCACCAACTTGATTCCCGATTACATGGCGATGAGTGAGCGTGGCATGAACGACATGACTGAAATGGAAATGCCGCTGCCTGACAACACAGCGGCCATGATGACTGGCACAGGGCCATTTGGCGCGGTCGGTATGGGCGGCATGTTCAGCGTGCTGAAAGTGCGCAAGGATCAAATTCCCGGCGACTACGCAGACCCCGGCTGGTACCCACATCCGCCCGGCGAAGTTGCTTTTGAATGGACGGGCGCACTACCTGATCCAGCACGAATCAAGGGCGAGGGCAAAAGCGCACTACCGCGAATGACCAAGCCGAAGGAAGACATCGAAGTGCAGGTCCGGAAACCGGTCGGCCCGATGAATCATTAAACCGTAAATCTCTAAAACTAAACAGGACTCTCAATGAAAATCACATCCCGCGTATTAGCCATTTGCCTTCTGGCAGCAATGCCAGTGACGACAAGTTTCGCTCAGCAACCCGCTGCCGCGGCGTCAACCGTGAATGATGACATGACCGCAGGCGAAGTGCGTAAGGTCGACAAGGAAAGCAAGAAAATCACGATCAAACATGCTGAAATTAAGAACCTCGATATGCCCGCCATGACGATGGTTTTTCAGGTGAAGGATGTGACCATCCTTGACAAGGTCAACGCGGGCGACAAAGTGAAATTCAAGGTCATGAAAACAGATGGCGGCCTGGTGATCACTGATCTTCAGGCAATTAAATAATTACGAGCAGCGTTTGCCATGGCAGAAATTCGCGCTGGCACGGATTGGTGCTTGATGGTGCTGGATGCGCAATTGGTCGGGCAGCGCTCAATGTCGATGCAGCGCTACCCGCCTACCACGGCGTCACGAATGATCGCTTAATGTCCCGATGAATCGTGGCTGCGGCTGGATTCAAACAGGAACCACGTGCGTCGCGCTGCCTCATCGAGCCAGACTTCAATCAAGCTGGCGGTCGATACGTCACTATGTTCGTCGCAGACGCTGTGCGCTTCGCGCAATCGTGAACCCAGCACTTTGTTGTCTTCACACAATTCAGCCAGCATGTCCGACGGTTCAACATACTCCGCATCGTTGTCGAGGATGCGCTGCGTTCGCGCAATGTGGCCGATGGAGCGAATGGTGAGACCGCCGAGTTTGCGGATGCATTCGGCCATCGGGTCGGTCATCGCAAACAGTTGATCGGCCTGTTCATCGAGCATCAAGTGATAGTCGCGAAAATGCGGCCCGCTCATGTGCCAGTGGAAGTTTTTTGTCTTCACAT
Source organism: Burkholderiales bacterium (assembly GCA_043782305.1). GTDB lineage: Bacteria > Pseudomonadota > Gammaproteobacteria > Burkholderiales > Casimicrobiaceae > Casimicrobium. The sequence continues at coordinate 3,244 of JAYWAQ010000286.1, read as the reverse complement.
ACAGCGCGAATACATCAGCGAGGATGCCGTTCATAACTGCTGAGATATCGGTTACCGCCGCTTGTGGCAGGTCGGATGGCGTGGCTAGCGGCGCGTTACGTCGCCTGGCGAGTTCGTCAGCGCGTTCGGGAGTCATCGTGGTCATGATTATTTTCGATCCTAGGTTATCGATTGGGTGTGGAGCTTTTGGTCTGGTGCTTATGTCGCGTCTGCAGCAGGGCTGCTGCTGCAATCGTGAGCATCACGATCATTAAGATCAGCGCCCACATCGACAAGGTAGGCACTCCCGTTGCGGCGACGGGCGGTACGGGTGGCACGACAACAGCAACCACATTCAAAGTCGCGATCGCTGGTGCGAGGTTGTTGCCAGCGCTCGTGACCAATGCGCCCACCGGAATCGTGTTGACATAAGTCCCTGCGAGCGCAGACGTAACTGAAACGCTTAGCGAACAACTCCCATTGGCCGGGATCGAGGCTCCCGCCAAGAGACTGACCGCGCTCCCTCCAGCAACCGCCGCTGGCGGCGCTGCTCCCGAGCAGGTAGTGGTGGCATTGGGCACACTGGCAACCACTACACCGGCGGGCAAATTGTCAGTTAGCGAACCGGTAAGCGTGGCGACCGTGGCGTTGGAATTGGACAACACAATAGTGAGCACGGAAGACGCTCCGGCACTAATCGCTAACGGACTGAACGACTTGACGATTGACGGATTGCCGCTTGCCACCAGCCTGCAAACCGTCATAGTGCTGCCGTCCAGCGTAACGGCACCATTGAGCGCAATGGCCCGCCCACTATTGCTGGCACCGGTGGTAACCGTGATGCTGCTTGAAGCCAGCATATTTCCGGAAAAATTTGACCCGGTTCCGAGCGTTGCGGAGCTACCAATCTGCCAAAAAACGCCACAACTCTGAGCGCTGTTGATCAGTCGAACCTGCGAGGCTGAAGCTGTGGTCAGCGCGCTGCCCAGCTGAAAAATGAACACGGCGTTCGGGTCGCCCAACGCGTCGAGCGTCAATGTGCCGGTCAACCCCATTGACGAGGCCGAGCAATAGACACCCGGCGTTAGCGTGCGACCGCCCAGATCGCCGGTAATCGTTGTGTTGCAGGCTCGACTCGCCAGCGTGGTGTAGGCTGTGGTCGCGTCGTTGCGTGCCGTCAGGGCGACGGCGTCGGCGAAGTGCGTCGTGCCGATCACTTGCCCTGGGCCCGGTGGGGTCGAGAATGTGAAGCCGGTTACTGAGCTCAGGTTCGCTGGCGACACCCCAAGATCACCCCGCACAACCGTCAATCCTGTGCTGGTGACGGCGGAAGCAGCCAGCACGCCAAAACTCGCGGCCGTACCCAGCGGAACCGGCTGCGCGGAGACTGACAGCGAATAGAACAAAAGCGGTGCAGCCAGCATGCGCAGGTGTCTGCAGACGGAGCGCAACGCGGCAACTATCAATCCGCTTCGGAATGAGTTTCTCTGTTCGTGGGTTACGCAGGCCGTAGTTCGGATCTCGTCCGTACGGGATGAGAATTCAGTCGCGGCGGCGATGATTGTGATCAAAAGTGTCTCCAAGTTGTTTTTCCAGCGATGCCATCGTCACAAATTGCAACAGAGAGCCCCCGTCTGATGTTGCTGCCTAAAGGCGTGCGCGTCTGTGCGTTAGCGAACAGACGCGCATCTTTTTCATCAAACTGGCGTCGGCATACCCGCTATAGCCTCGTTTTTGACGAAGCAGTGTCGCGCCAGCGCGACCAATTGCGCTTCAGTCGGATGATGTGCGGTCGCCCAGCCAACAATCTTTTTGCCAGTTTCTGGTCGATGTTTTTCGATGTAGTGGCGAAAATCTGACTGCGCGGTGCGCGAACCTGCCACCAACACTTGCGTTACACCGTCGAGCGAGTCACATACCCTGCTGAAAAATTCGTGCTCACTGCGTACTCCGCTGCCGTGCTGTGCGTGTTGTGGGTGTGCTCGTGAATTTTCTGTGCTTGCGTGTGATCGGCGTCAAACTGCACGATTTGCGCCGTGTGGTGATCCATGTGAATAACCGCGTGAAACAGTATCATTTCGTTACTCCCTATGCTGCCGCGTTGGGGATCGCGTTGAACGCAATGATATAGCGGGCTGCACCCATGCGTCTGTGCGTTATCAGACAGACGCGCGCAAAGAGCGTGACTATCTTCGACAGATGAACGCAGCGTCCCAGTCACACGTCGATCCGCTCGCCGGTAGGCCAGCGCCCAAGTCAATCCTTGTGGATATTCAGGCGCTGCTGACCGCGTACTCAGCGCTGACCCCCGACATTACAGAGCCTGCGCAACGTGTGGCTTTCGGAACTTCAGGCCATCGCGGCAGCGCATTTGCACGCAGTTTCAACGAATCGCATGTGCTGGCTATTGCGCAGGCAATATGTGATTACCGCGCGAGCCACGGCATCACCGGGCCTTTGTTCGTTGGCGCAGACACTCACGCGCTATCAAAGCCCGCTTTCGACAACGTGCTGGAAGTGCTGGCAGCCAACGGTATTGAAACGATGATTTCGAGCGGTGGCGAGTTCACGCCGACGCCAGCGATTTCGCATGCGATCCTGACCTACAACCGCGGTCGTGAGCGCGGTCTTGCAGACGGCGTTGTGATCACGCCTTCACACAATCCACCCGACAGCGGCGGCATCAAATACAACCCCTGCAACGGCGGGCCTGCGGGGACTGCGATTACCCACTGGATACAAAGTCGTGCCAATGCGCTACTCGAATCGCGGTTGATCGGTATCAAACGCATGCCACTGGCTGCGGCGTACAGTTCAGCAACGACGCATCAACACGATTACCTCAATACCTATGTCAACGATCTTGCCAGCGTCATTGACATGAACGTAATCAGTCATTCCGGACTTCACTTCGGCGTTGATCCGCTGGGTGGTGCGGGCGTGAACTACTGGGCCGCAATCGCTGCGCGATACAAGCTCAACATGACGGTCATGAGTTCTAAAGTCGATCCACAATTTGCCTTCATGACCGTGGACTGGGATGGAAAGATTCGCATGGATCCCTCATCACCGTTCGCGATGCAAAGTCTGGTGAACTCGAAAGACAAATTCGATCTCGCGTTCGCCTGCGATACCGACCATGATCGTCACGGTATCGTGACGCCCAGTGGCGGTCTTCTACCACCGAATCACTACTTGAGCGTGGTGATGAGGGATCCATGCGACTCTTTCCATCCCAGTCCACGGTCATGAAGGCAAATTGTGG
>JAYWAQ010000285.1:0-1949 GCA_043782305.1 Burkholderiales bacterium | reverse complement strand
CCAGCGGATGATCGGAGCCTTGTTCCACGGCTGCCGCCGCAGTCAGCAACGCGTCTTCAGTGACGCCGTCCGCCACTACGATCTCCACAACCTCGGGTTGGCCGACGGTCAAGGTGCCAGTCTTGTCAAAAACGATGACATTGAGCTTGGTGGCGTCCTCAAGTGCCGACGCATTTTTGAACAGAATACCGTTCATCGCGCCCAGACCCGTGCTCACCATCACCGCCATTGGTGTGGCGAGTCCCAGCGCGTCGGGGCAAGCAATCACGAACACCGTGATGGTCATGGTCACCGCGAACAGCAGCGGCTGTCCGATCCACCAGAACCACACCGCGAAGGTCACCAGACCGATGACGATGGCAACGATCACCAGCCATTGCGCTGCCTTGTCCGCCAACAGTTGCGCCGGTGCCTTCGAGTTCTGTGCCTCCTGTACGAGCTTTACGATCTGTGCCAGCGCGGAATCAGCGCCCACTTTCGTTGCCTTGTAGCGGAAGCTGCCACTTTTGTTGATGGTCGCACCGATCACCGTGGCCCCGGGTTTCTTCTGCACCGGCATCGACTCGCCCGTCAACATCGACTCGTCAACCAGAGATTCGCCGCTTTCCACCGTGCCGTCAACCGGGATCTTGTTGCCGGGCCGTATCACAACGATCTCGCCTGCCAGCACCTCAGCCGTTGGCACCTCAACCTCAACCCCATTACGGATCACCGCGGCTTTGGTGGGCGTCAAATTCAGCAATGCCTTGATCGCCGACGACGCACCGGCGCGGGCACGCATTTCAAGCCAATGCCCGAGCAGGATGAACACCAAGAGTACGGCGACAGCCTCAAAAAACTGCCCACCGCCTTCAAAGAAAAACGTGCTGCCAACGCTGAACGCGTAACCGGTACCCACGCTCAGCACGATCAACGCTGCCATGCCGAGCGTGCCCTTCATGAGCCCGCGCCACGCGGATACGAAAAACGGCCAGCTCGGGTACAAGATCGCGAGGCTCGCCAGCCCAAACAACCACACATTCAGCTCGATCCCGAAGGGTGGTTCCGGCGGCTCAAACAGGCCCATCGGTGAATAGAAAAACAACGGTATCGTGAAGAACAAACATATCCAGAAACGGTTGCGCATATCGTTGACCATCGCCTGCATGTCGGTGCCACTGTGGCCCATCTCGTGCGCCATGTCAGAGGACATGGCCGACGGCGCGCCTTGAGCTGCGTGGCCCTCGTGCCCTGCGTGGCCTTTATGATCCGCTGCTGCGGCAGGAGCACTGGACGCGTCGGTCGCTGGAGCAGGCGGCGTTGGCGCTGAATTCGGAGTGGGCGATGGCGTCGGTGCAGTGGGTGCCGCAACTTCGGGGGCCGTTGATGATGCAGGCGGCTTCGGCTCGGTACTAGCCTCGGCGGCGGGTGAAACCTCAGCTTTTGGTGGCTGGGTCATCGGCTCAGTGGGAGGTGGAATGGCCGTGGTTGCCCCGACCGGTGTGTCGGTTGCTGAAGTGGGCGGGGCTGGCGTATCCGCTGGCGCATTTGGGGCGGCAGCGATAGGCCTTGAAGGCTTCGCGCCGGGTGCCGCACCGTCCTTTTTTGAATCGTCCGGATGGGCGTCTGCGCTGGGCTCGACAGCGGGCTTAGCGTCAGCCGTAGGCGCTGCAACAGCTTCCGGCGCTGGCGCCTCGGCATGGTCGTGCTTCACGTTCGATTCAGTCGGCGGTTTGCCAGCCGATTGGCTTTCTGACTCGTAAGCCAGTTGGCGCACAGCAGACTTGATGTCGGCGACCTCCAGCCGGGTTTCGTCATAACGCACCGTGGCGCTGCCTGCGGCGAAGTTAACAGTGACGCTTTCGACGCCGGGCACCTCGCCGATACGCTTCTCAACGCCCGCCACGCTCAACACCGACAGCATGTCATGCACATGAATCACACTTGTTTTCATCACGTTTCTCCAACGA
>JAYWAQ010000284.1:0-1951 GCA_043782305.1 Burkholderiales bacterium | reverse complement strand
CGACAACGAAAGCATTCGGAAGCTCATCAAAGAAAAGGCTCCGTTGATTCTTTTCGGCAGCTTTAACGAGCGTATGTATTCCGCCGAAACTGGCGGGCGCTGCGCCTACATTCCGGCGTCATTTCCAGGTGCGGTGATTCGTCGTCACACCGGTACGCCATTCATGGGTTACGGCGGCGCAACGTATGTAGTGCAAGAGGTGTGCAACGCATTGTTTGACGCGTTATTTCACATCATTCCGTTGGCCACTGAGATGGATCGCATCGAGCCGACACACGCCAAGCCGCATCGCGAAATGCTGTGGCTTGACGACGCAAAATCAGCGCTCGATGAGCTCGTTGATATGCAGCCGGTGCTCGTTCGCATCTCGGCTGCGAAACGTTTGCGTGATCAGGCGGAACGCCAGGCACGTGCAGCGGGTGTCGAGATCGTGACGGCGGAACGTGTCGCCGCTGCGAAGCGCATCGTACTCGAAGGGGCGCTGGCATGACCGGCCTCATCACAGCAATTTCTCAAGTCGTACGCCGCAATGCGAGCGACCTGGTAATCCCGGCCGCGTGGGGTTCGCGCGGTAATGGCCGAGAGGCCTTTTTTGGAGAAGCTTAAATGGCAGACAGAAATAACGGGTCCATGACGGGCCTCACCCACGGCGAGGCAAAGGAGTTCCACGGAATTCTGATGTCGAGCATCCTGGGTTTCGTAGCGGCATCCGCTGTGGCGCACGTTCTTGTTTGGATGTGGCGTCCTTTCTACTGATTTGGCAACTGAACGCTTAGAAACCTATCCCTGAATTGATGGAGAAAATTATGGTCAGCAATTCCGCAACTACCAATCACGGTTTTAGTGTGATTTTTCTGGCGAGTTTTTTCGTCATTCTTGCGATCGCGTTAGTCGGTCAGCTTCTTCAGCTGAGTTGGCGAACGTGGTTTCCAGGCGCCGAGGGGGACAAATCAATCATCCACGCCGTAAAGGACTCTGTGTACACCTTTATGTCGTACTTAAATTAGGAGAAACACTCATGTGGAAAATTTGGTTACTGTTTGATCCACGTCGCGCGCTGATTGGCATTCTGGCCTTCTGCTTTGCGATGGTGATGTTGATTCACTTTATCGTGCTCAGTTCGCCGCGCTACGCCGATCATCTTGGCTGGGGTGCTACCACGCCTGCTGCGATGAAAGCGCCCGTACCAGCCAAACCGTAGTTCGGATTGACTGAATGCCGCGAGTCTCAACGACGCGTCGAGACTTGCGGCGCCCCTTCACTTTTACGCACAGTTCATTGACGAACTATTTACTTGAACACATAACGGGAGGATTCCGCCATGGCCTTACTAAGCTTTGAGAAAAAGTATCGTGTCCGGGGTGGCACGTTGCTCGGCGGGGATCTGTTCGACTTTTGGGTTGGTCCGTTCTATGTTGGTTTTTTTGGTGTCACGGCCGCGTTCTTCGCGTTTCTCGGGACCGGACTCATTGTCTACGGCGCCGCCATCGGGCCGACGTGGAATATCTGGCAGATCAGCATCGCACCACCGGACCTGAAATATGGACTTGCCCTGGCGCCACTGCGAGAGGGCGGGCTCTGGCAAATCATCACGATTTGTGCGCTCGGTTCATTCGTCTCATGGGCGTTGCGTGAAGTTGAAATTTGCCGCAAGCTCGGAATGGGATATCACGTGCCGTTCGCGTTCGCGTTTGCGATTCTTGCGTACTTTTCTCTGGTCATCGTCCGTCCGATCTTGATGGGCGCATGGGGACATGGCTTCCCGTACGGCATCTTCAGTCACCTTGATTGGGTGTCAAACGTGGGCTATCAGCACCTGCACTTTCACTACAACCCGGCACACATGCTGGCGGTAACGGGCTTCTTCACGACCACGCTCGCGCTGTCGCTGCACGGCGGTCTGGTGCTCTCGGCAACGAACCCGAAAAAGGGTGAAGCAGTCAAGACCGCT
>JAYWAQ010000283.1:0-5482 GCA_043782305.1 Burkholderiales bacterium | reverse complement strand
GAGCGCTGGATGAAAGACTTCGAGGAGGCCGGGTTTAAGTCTGAAGTCATGCCGGGGATTTTGAAGGGCAACGCGGTTCGTTTGCTCGGTTTACCAGACTAGTTTCTGCACACAGCTTTTTTCGCTTGCGCTTGTTGCATAGGGGCCAGAACGCCGAATCGTGCAAAGTCGCCAATCTCTGATTTAGCGTAGCCCCTATAAAAATTGAGTTTCAGCTGAAAGTCGTTGCCATCAGCGGATGCCGCCAGTACATTTCACGGGCAAACTGACCTCGATTTAGGAGCGCCTCATGCGTACAGGTTTCCGCTCAAGAGCCAAAATTCTTTCGTTCTGCTTCCTCGCGCTCGCCAGCGTGCCTGTGCTCGCGCAAGAGGTTGGTGTGCCGCTCACTGGCGATATGGGGATTACGTTGACCGTGGACGCGTTGTCGCGGCGCGGTGCACTGAGCGTTGCAGCTGACGCGGCCACCCCCGCGCGCATTCGGCCAAGACTGCGTCCTGATCGCGGCAATCTGCCCGACAACCCGGCGTCGACTTTGCTGGCCACGCCGCAGCGCGCCGCCGCCAGTGGCGGGACGATTGGCCCTTCAGCACTAACCGTATCGACATCATTCACCGGTGCGACGCTCGCGGACACCGGCGCCTTCCCGCCGGACACGATGGGGGCGGTCGGCCCCTCACAATTCATCGTCGCAGTGAACGGGCGAATCCGCTCGTTTAACAAGACGACGGGTGTCGCGGACGGCGCTTTGAATCTGGACATGGATGTGTTTTTCGCTTCGGTCATGACGCCGATTGGCGGCTCTATCACCAGCAATTTCACCAGCGATCCGCATATTCGCTACGACCGGTTGTCCGGGCGCTGGATCGTGATCATCATTGATGTGCCAAACAGCGGCGCAGTTGGCAATCGCGTTCTCCTCGCGTTCAGCAGTAGCGGTACGATCTCCGGCACCGGCTCGTTCACTTTTTTCCAGTTCAGCGCGCCGCCTGTTGGTACCGGCGTATTCGCAGACTATCCAACGCTCGGCATTGACGCCAGCGCGCTCTACATCGGTGTAAACATGTTCACCGCCGCGGGCGCTTTCGCTGGCACCTCGGGCTATGTGGTGAGAAAGAGCTCGATTCTCGGAGCCGGGCCGATCGTCTCAACGGCCTTCACAGGATTGGTGGCGACAGCAGGGGGGGCCGGGCCGTTCACGCCGCAGGGCGTCGACAATTATGCGACTGCGTCGACGGAGGGCTATTTCATTGGCACTGACAATGCCGTCTTCAGCAAGCTCGTGATTCGTCGCGTGACCACGCCCGGCACTACGCCAGCAATCTCGGCCGATATCGCGCTTACCGTGCCGACGACGAGCACACCGGCGACCGTGCCACATCTGGGCAATACCGGCGGCGCCAACGGAAATCTTGACGGCTCCGATGATCGGCTCTATGCGGCGCATCTGCGAAACGGTCGTCTGTGGACAGCACACGCTATTCGAGTCAACGCAACTGGCGTCGCGTCCACCGCCGCTGGCGCGCGCAACGGAACCCGCTGGTACGAAATTCAGAATTTAACAACCACGCCTACACTCGTGCAGTCAGGCACCGTATTTGATAGCGCCGCCACCAACCCGCTCGCCTACTGGATGCCAACCGTTATGGTATCGGGCCAGGGCCACGCCTACATGGGTTTCAGCTCGGCCGGAGCTGCGGCATCGGCCAACGCCGCAGCCACTGTGCGCTGGTCGGGTGACACGTTGGGCACCACGCAGGCGGTCACCACTTACACCTCCTCCGCAACCGCCTACAACCCGCCGGGAGACGCCGGAGACCCCACTTTCGGTCGCCGCTGGGGTGACTATACGTACACGAGCCTCGACCCTGAAGACGACATGACCGTGTGGACTATTCAGCAGTTCTGTGACGCCACCAACTCATACGGCGTCCGGGTCGCCAAGCTGCTCGCTCCCCCGCCGCCACCCACGCTCACCGCGGTGCCAAGTTCGATTGCCCCTGCGCAAGCCTCGGTGAACATTGTCATCACCGGTTCCGGCATTACAGCGGCGGCTGGACAGGGCTTCTACGATCCCGGCACTGGATTCACCAAGCGACTCGCGGCAAGCATTCCGGGACTCATCGTTAACAGCGTGACCTTCACCAGCGCAACCAGCATCACGGTGAACGTCTCCACGGTGGGTGCCACCGCGGGCAGCAAGAACGTGACCGTTACCAACCCCGATGGGCAGGCGGTGACCGCCAATGGACTGTTGACCATCACAGCAGCTAGCGTCGCGCCAGCCATCACCAGCGCGGCAAGCACAACGTTCACAACCGGCATAGCCGGCAGCTTCTCTGTGACCGCAAGCGGGACGCCAACGCCCGCCATCACGCTCACCGCCGCGCTGCCTTCGGGGGTCACCTTAGTTGATAACGGTAACGGCACCGCGACACTTGCGGGCACCCCCGCGGCGGGCACCGGCGGCGCCTACCCTGCAACGATCACGGCGAGCAACAGCGTGTTGCCGAACGCCACACAATCGTTCACGGTCACCGTCCGACAGCCTCCCGCCTTCACCAGCAGCCCACCAACTGGCACTGGCGTGATCGGGACGCCCTACACCCACACCTACACAGCCAGCGGCTTCCCGACCACCTCCTTCACCTACTTCGTAGCATCCAGCGCGCTGCCCAATGGCCTGAGCCTCACTTCAGCAGGCGTACTTTCTGGCACGCCCACCACGGCTGGCACCTTTACCGGAACCGTGAACGTCAGCAACGCCGTGTTGCCGAATGCCGCGCAAGCGTTCAGCATCGTCATATCGAAAACACCGCAATCCATCACCTTTCCGGCCGTGAACGCGTTCTCGTGGTATCAGGGATCGACAACGCTGGCTGCCACGGCCACCTCAACCCTCGTGGTGAGTTATGCAGTGGTGTCAGGCCCATGCAGCCTCGCGGGCAGCGTACTCACCGCCACCGCGCCCGGGAGTTGTGTGATTTCTGCCGATCAGCCGGGCAACGCGACGTTTGCCAGCGCAGCGCAGCAAACGCGAAACGTCACGATCAATGTCGGCCCGACTTTGCTGGACATTGATGCCAGTGGCACGAGCACCCGCTATGACCCAGCCACGGATGGCGTGATGGTGCTTCGATACCTGCTCGGCTACAGTGTGGATGCAATTGCCGCAGGTGCCACGGGCGCAACGGCCACCCGAAGCGCAGCCCAGATCGGCACTCACTTCGCCACCATTCAATCGTTGCTTGACATCGACGGCGATGGCACCCCGCGCGCACCCTCCGACGGTCTGCTCATCGTTCGCTATTTGCTGGGTTTGCGCGGCAGCGCGCTCGTAGCGGGCGTGCCTATTGGCAGTCTCACGATCACACAGATTGAAAGCAGTATCAGCCGCCTGATGCCTTAAATCGATTGAGCGTTTTTGACGTCCAACGACGGTTTCACGGCGATGTTTTTGCCAAGCAGCTTTTGGCTGCAATGGCCATTCAATATAGGCTGGTGGTCGTTTTAGCCGTAAGTCGATAAATGTCATAAACGACCGCTTAGCCCATATGAAACGGAAGTTTCAGCGAAAAGCTAACGTGCGATATCTTCCGCACAGCGGCGTAGTCCCGGAAGCCCGACTGCGTTCAGGCGCCGCGCTTTTTCTGCTTCTTGTAGGTCACGTTCATCGCCGCTCCACGATCCGTGTCGACCATGCCGCGACTCACGTCAACGCTGGCTTGTTTCATTTCGGGCTCTGGCGGCGGAACTGCCGGATCCACCGACTCGTCGCGTTCGTGCGGCATCTTGCCCGCCAATGGCTGTTGAATCTTCGCGTCGGCGAGCGGGGCTGCGTGCTTCATTAGTTTAGTTTCCACGTCGCACTAAACCAGGTCTTCAACCGTAACGGTGTTGTACTTGTTCGCCTGATAGAAGCGCTTTTTGCGAACCGCTGACATGGCGATTTCGGTGGCCTGTTCCGAGGGCGCGAAGGCGATGATTGACCACTTTCCTTGACGCGCGAGCTCCTGATGTTTCGCCACAATCTGGATGCCATAACCGAGCGATGCAACAAATCCCGCGTTATCAAGGCCGTCAGTCGCCCACTGGTCAATTTTCTCGGGGCTGAATACTTCGCAGGCGGCGTCGGGCAACAACGAGTTGATTTGCGCGCACACTTCATGCGCATCGGCCTCGGTATCAAAGAACGCCACCAGACTGTCTGACGGAAAAAACGTGCCGCCGAAGTCAAAAAGACTGGTTTTGGGAAGCTGATCAGTCATTGCCGTTCCCTTGATTGGTGCGGCGTACGCGCAGAAGCGTGGTGTAGTGCTTATCCATGTTTTCTCCAAAATCTATGGTGAGAAAAGTATGGCTGCGCGTGCGGCTTTTAGCTGCCAGCAAAGCGGCAATAACCGTGTAGGAAAACGGCGCGTGCGGTCGGCCGGGTCTTGCCTTTTCAGGGCGATTTTGAGCCGCTTTGCCGAGCTGCCTCAATCGCAGCGATGTCGATCTTGCTCATCGTCATCATGGCTTCAAACGCGCGCTTGGCGACCACTGGATCAGGATCGGTAATCGCGGCCATCAGCACACGTGGCGTGATCTGCCACGAGAGCCCCCACCGGTCCTTACACCAGCCGCACTCGCTTTCCTCGCCGCCGTTTCCGACAATCGCGTTCCACAAGCGATCCGTTTCGGCCTGATCGTCGGTCGCGACCTGAAACGAAAAAGCCATGTTGGGCTTTACCGCCGAGCCGCCATTCAAGCCGAGGCAAGGAATGCCCATCACCGTGAACTCGACCGTCAGAACATCGCCCTCTTTGCCCGCAGGATAGTCGCCCGGCGCACGGTGCACCGCTCTCACCACGCTGTCTGGGAACGTCTCGGCGTAGAACCTGGCGGCGTCCAGCGCGGTGCTGTCGTACCACAGACAAATCGTGTTTTTGCTGGTCATCTTTCTTCTCCTGATTGGGGAAGATAAGAGCATTCAAGTCGCGCGTCAACCAGCGGCAACTGCGCGCGGTATCCAACGTCCGTTGGCGCCCATTTGTCGACGTTCGCCGTCGACTGCTTGGCAGCGATTGCTGCCGGTCGCGACCGGCGAGTTACCGGCGCGCCAAAGTCCCTACCAACCACCGCTGCCAGGCTCGCCCTTGAATGGCCCAGTCAACTCTGGCGTGATCCACCCGCCATAAAAACCACCGGGTTGTGCAAGAACCTTTGCTCCACCTACGGTGCAATCGAGATCGTGAGCGTAAAAAGCGATGCACTCAGCCAACGGCTCTGCCCCCGCCAAGGGCTGCGGATAGCTCCAGGCGACCCGTGCCATGCGACGCTCGCCATCGACTAAGTCCCAATATCGCGCAGGGCCCTTCCACTCGCAGAAAGAACCGCCGCCTGCTGGACGTAAAAGCGAACGCTGAACATCGGCCAGCGGCAGGTAGAAAGTGGGCGGGTGCGCGGTTTCTCTTACCGCCCAGGCTGCACACGTTCGAGC
>JAYWAQ010000282.1:0-1959 GCA_043782305.1 Burkholderiales bacterium | reverse complement strand
GCGCGCTCAATTGCCGAGTACGGCATCGTGTTTTTGATGTTCTCGATCGGGCTCGAATTTTCGTTGCCGCAATTCCGTTCGATGCGTCGGCTGGTGCTGGGTTTGGGCTCGGCGCAGTATGTGCTGTCGCTGTTGTTGTTCGCACTGTTGGCGCTGGCGCTTTCGCAATCACTGGCCTCGTCCATCGTGCTCGGCGCGGCGCTGGCAATGTCTTCCACCGCGATTGGCATCAAACTGTTGGCGGAGCGAAACGAGCTTTCTTCGCCGGTCGCCAAGCCCGTCATCGGCGTGCTGCTGTTTCAGGATCTGGCCGTGGTGCCGCTCTTGATTCTGCTGCCCGCGCTCGGCGTCGGTGCGGGTATGGGTGCGATGGAGATCGGCTGGATCGCGACTAAAGTAGTGGTGCTGCTTGGGCTGTTGCTCGGTTTCGGCCAGCCGGTGTTGAGGGCGTGGTTCCGCGTCGTGGCGCAGCGCAAGACGAGCGAGCTGTTCATGCTCAACGTGTTGCTGGTCACGCTGTTTTTGGCATGGCTCTGTCATCTTGCTGGCTTGCCGCATGCGCTGGGCGCGTTCGTGGCGGGCATGCTGATCGCGGAGACCGAATACAAGCATCAGGTGGAAGACGATATCCGGCCGTTTCGCGACGTGCTGCTCGGCATGTTTTTCATCTCAGTCGGCATGCAGCTTGATGGCCCGTTCGTGGCGTCGCAACTGGGCTGGGTGCTGCTGACACTGGTTCTCCTGCTGTCTGGCAAGGCGCTGATTTTGCAGCCGTTGGCACGTCGATTTGGTTTGAAAACAGCCGACGCAAATATCGTGGCATCGCTCTTGGCCTCTGCGGGTGAGTTCGGCTTTGTGATCCTGACGCTCGGCATGACCACGGGCGCGCTCGATGCTCGCGCGGCGCAAATCGCCATTGCCGCGATGCTGATTTCGATGCTCGCCGCGCCGTTTTTGCCGCGGCTGGCTGAGCGCGTCAACAAGCGCATTACGGCCAACGACTTCCTCGCGCGTTCGGCTGACATTTTCAAAATCGCCACCGAGAGCATGGAGCGACAGGATCACGTGATCATCTGCGGCTATGGACGCAGTGGGCAGTTCCTCGCGCGATTGCTGGAGGCAGAGCATGTGCGCTTCGTAGCGCTTGATCACGACCCGGAGCGTGTGCGCGAAGCGATGGGCAGTTCGGCCAGCGGCAATGTGGTGTTCGGCAATGCCCAGCGGCGTGAGGCGCTGATTGCGGCGGGTGCCGAGCGCGCAAGTGCGCTGGTCGTTTCGTTTGCTGATGTGGACGCCGCACTAAAAATCATCGCCACCGCCAAGGCGATTCGCCCGGAACTCCCCATCGTGGTGCGCACCACGGACGATGAGCCGATTGAAAAACTGCTGGCCGCCGGCGCAACCGAAGTGGTTCCGGAAATTCTGGAAGGCTCGCTGATGCTGGCTTCGCATTCGCTTTTGCTGCTGGGCACGCCGCTGTCGCAGGTGCTGCGCCGCATCCGCACGGTGCGAGAGGAGCGCTACAGTCTGTTTCAGGGGTTCTATCGCGGGGCCAGCGATGGCAACGAGAGCGAGGCGGATGCGCGCGTGCTGCACACGGTTCACTTGGCCGCGTCGGCGAACGCCGTCGGACGTCCGTGGGGCGAGATTGCGGCGGGGTTTCGTGGCAGCGATGTCGAGATCACTCACGTGCGGCGCGGCGGCGCGCGACTCACGCGACCAAACGATGATTTTGTGTTTGAGGCGGGTGATGCGGTGGTTCTGCTCGGGACGCAAACGGGGGTTGCATCGCTGGAGTTGCACCTCATTGGTTGAGGCCGAAAAACGCGTATTAGGGATTTCCCCAAGTGCTGCGCGGGGAGTATTTTCCAATCCAGGTATGAGCCTGAAGCGGGGTGAATTCAGTATTGAGTAGTCTGGGTTAATCGGGTTGAATAAATGTTGTGTTTTGGAGTGTAG